>NZ_JBHZGO010000109.1:0-92889 GCF_042747725.1 Coleofasciculus sp. H7-2 | reverse complement strand
GTTGGGTTTCGTCCCTCAACCCAACCTACAATTATTAGAATTTTCTCAAAACTGACAATTAAAATATTTAACATTTTCGAGCATCAGTTGGGTTTCGTCCCTCAACCCAACCTACAATTATTAGAATTTTCTCAAAACTGACAATTAAAATATTTAACATTTTCGAGCATCAGTTGGGTTTCGTCCCTCAACCCAACCTACAATTATTAGAATCATCCCAAAACTGACAATTAAAATATTTAACATTTCCTGGCAGCAGACACATTGTAATCGTGCATATCTGCATCCCAAATACTGATGTAAATAACATCACAATCTTGGCGGACAATCATGCCTTTTAAGGAGCCTTGAGTAAAACGATAAGAACTCAAGCGACGCTGTTGCACTTTTTGCAGTCCATCCTTAATGTAATTGTCGGCTCCACCTTTTAATAATCCATCCAAAGTAGTCTGCATTACTTGAGGATCGACCGATTGAGCAAAGGATGCTTCGGTTTGGCGAAGACGACCAGAATTCCGATCGAATAAGTAGCCGAGATCGATCTGATTTGGCACTAAGTTATAGATGACAGCGCGGGTTCTCCAAGCGCCACTGACATCTGTGTCTGGGTTGCCGAGGGATGCTTGTATAGCGCTTCTTGATGTACCGACGGGAAATGCGGGAACGCTTGAAACTGGACGATTTGGATTCGGGTTATTGTTTTCGGGGATGGGTACGGCGGGAGTTCGTGCAGGTTCGGGAGTTCGTGCGGGTTCGGGTGTCGCAGATTGAACGGGTGCGGGTTCGGGAGTTTGCGCTGGTTCGGGTTCTGGCGATGTTCCAAGGGGACGATCCCTTTCAGGCGATCGCTCCGATCTTGGGCTAGGAGAGGCGGCAATAGGCGGCGGCGTCGCTTCATCCTGTCTAGTCGTTGAATTTTCAGGTGATGGAGAGGGCGATGTCTCCAGAGGACGATTTCTTTCAGGGGTTCGTTCTGTTTCTCTGGTGGTTGGTGCTGATGTTGATGCGGGAGAGGAGGCGACGGTAGGCGATGATTCCGGTGATTTGCTTAAAAGTCGGCTAAGACCGACAATAGCACCGACCAAGGTCAATCCACCCACAATGCCTATCAGCAAAGGATTCCATCGCCGTCCTTGACCGACTACTACAGGCGGAGGGTTAACTTGAGGGGTACGCGGGGAATTAATGGGCGCAGGCGAAACGTTCCTCCCACCACCTGGAGACACGGCAACGGTTGCCATATTAGAAACTCCAGCACCCCCAGCCGAAGCCACCGTTGGAGTTGCACCCGATTGCAAGGCATCGAGCATTTCTCTGGCAGTAGAATAGCGATCGCGCGGATGCGACTGAATCGCCTTATCCAAAACAGCGACAAAGCTAGGACTAATATTCGCTGCGGATTGATGCCACAAAATCTCCCCCGTTCGCGGATCGGTTGGTAAATCTTGCGGTAGTTTCCCGGTTAGTAGATAAATCGCCGTCAGCGCCAAACTATATACGTCGCTGGCGAAGACGGGTTGCCCGACTCCCTGTTCCGGAGGCATAAATCCCGGCGTGCCAATTACAATCGAGGCGGGAGAATTACCTGGATTCACCGCCGCGTTCATACTTTCCTTGACGGCACCGAAATCAATCAATACCGGCTTCCCATCCCGTTGCCGGATAATAATATTGTCCGGTTTGATATCCCGGTGAATTATGCCCTTGCTGTGGATATAATCCAAAACGGGCAGCAGACTGACAAGTATTTCCTTAACCTGATTTTCAGGCACTAACCCCTGAGTTTGCACCTTTTTCGTCAGAGTTTGCCCCTCAATGAATTCCTGCACCAGGTGAAACTGCCCAGCTTCCGAAAAGTAGGCGTACAACTTGGGAATTTGATCGCTAGCTTCACCCAACGCCTCTAAAATAGCCGCTTCCCGTTGGAAGCGATCTTGAGCCATCTGGAACATCTGGGGATTGTTTGCCATCGGCTTCAGCTGTTTAATTACGCAGCGACGCCCTGACGGCATATGAGTATCTTCTGCCAGAAAGGTGTTGCCAAATCCACCACTTCCCAGCGTCTGGATAATGCGATAGCGATTGTTCAACAGGTGTGGATTCATGGGATGTCAGGGCGATCGGGGTTGCTTGGTGCAAGGGTAATATGGGTGTTATAGAAGCGAAGCATTTGTGCAGAAATCAGCAACTAGGTCAAATTAACATAGAACCTCTCCCCTAACCCCTCCCCTCGTAGGGGAGGGGAATTTGCCCCCTTCGCTACGAGGGAAGGGGGTTGGGGGGTTAGGTTTTTGTTTATATTTATACCCATTTACTTACCAAGATGATGACCTAGAAATGTCTGCACAAATGCTTCGTCCTTACTTCAGGTCAAGTAAGCCACTTTCTTTTAATTTTGGATTAAAACGGAGTTCTTCTTGAACTCCACGGGATTTGAGCTGCTGAAAAATTTCTTCTTCAACGCGCCGTGCTACATTTTTTAACAGCTTCCCTTGCCCGACTTCATCCATCGCTGGACTTGTAAACTTAGTTTGTTCCTCAGCCGTCATTGCTAGTTTGGCATCAATCGGCTCGTTCCATGCGGCTTGTTCGGAACCATTGCCAGCGGGTACGGCACCATTTTCTTCAATCCAGGCATTGCGAATGCTTTCTAGAAGGGTACGGTTTGGGCGATCGCTAGTGTGGGCTTTTAGCCAATAGCAGCGTTCGTGTTGACGTACCAAATGTTGCTTGAGGCTGAGATTGATATCGCGGGAATAGTTGATCAGTTGCAGCACTTTCTCTCGATCAAAAATTGCGTATACGCCAATTTTTCCCTGCAATTTCTCCGGTAAATGCCCGGTTTCGTCAAGGTAAGGGATATATTCTAGGCTGGCAAGAGATGGAATGTCGTCAGAAGTCATCGGTAGTTTTTGATTTTTTTATTTGACTTTTTGATAATCTCACAGAGGTGACTAGAATGAATTTAGGAAAAAATATTGATAATGAATTTATTCCTAAATTCGGATTCAGGCTTAAATTCAGATGTTCTTCCTTTGGGTGTCATCTTACTGCCAGGAAAGCGCTAAAAAATAATTATCCTTGTCTCTACGCTTCTTAGCTCACGCTTCACCAGCCTAGTCAAGGATAATGCACCTTAACTATCTTAAAGCGTCTGGGGCGGCGAACGTTGCCGAGCTGCCAATAATTGAATGATTAAGATATAATATCAATTTTTTTAATCTGAATGAATCCTGATGCCAATGGGGATGACACAGTGGCTCTGTCTGGCAGAAGATTGTAATTATTAGAATAAATAGTAAGTATGGCTACCAGGGAGATTGGGAGAATTGAATACGCAAGGCAAATGGATCTGTGATGGTGTACCGAAAAACAATCAACAGTACCCAAGCAATCAAGCCCATCCACCCCAGGAAAATCACGGGCCAGACTGTATTGTTTGTGGCTTGCCTAGAGAGGCAATGACTCCTCAGAAAAGCCAGAAAACGGTCATTTCTAAACCGCCCGGTTCTAAGCCTTCACTTGTGCTGCCAATCCTGATTTTGGTTGGGATTCTGGCGGCACTGGCGGGGGGATTTGGCTTGTATAAACTGACACAGGGGAATAAACAACCGGCAATCGTTGCGTCTCCTGAGACTCAATCTCCCACGTCTAGCGACAATGCACCAACGACAACTGCCGATCCGCAAGCGATCGCCAGCGATACCGCTGACAATGCCGAGTTGATCAGTCAAGGCGAGAAAATCCTGTTAAAGGATGCCACAAATTCCCAAAAAACAGCCGCAGCAGTAGCGTTTGCCCAGAAAAATTGGGAGGATGCGATCGCCCAATATCAACAAGCGGTTAGCGTCAACCCCAACGATCCCGAAAGCAAAATTTACCTAAACAACGCTAAAGCCAAAAAAGCCGGGAATCCCCTGACAATGGCAGTGGTGGTTCCCATCACCCCCAGTCCAGACACGGCGAAGGAAGTTCTCCGGGGTGTGGGACAAGCGCAAGACGAGTTTAACCAATCTCCGGCGACACCCGGACGCTTGTTAGAAGTCGTGATTGCCAACGATATTGACCCGGTAAAAGCAGTTTCCCTGGCGCAAGACCTCACCAAGTCACCGAATATTTTAGGCGTTTTGGGACATGGGATAGATAAGGGTTCTCAGCAAGCGATCGCCATGTACGAACAAGCTGGGTTAACCGTCCTTTCTCCCATCAGCACTAGCATTACTCCCGGTTCTGGCGGTCAGTCTACCTTGCAAACCATCCCTCTCGCCAAGAAAGCCAACGAGTTGCTGGGTACTTATCTGCAAACCGTCGGCACCACCTTAGCAAAATACGCCGCTACAAAGTCCTCAGCGCCGTCTGTGGTGGTTTTTTACAACGCCGATAGTCCTTACAGTCAGCAATTAAAGCAGCAGTTTACCACTGCCCTGTCTAAAGTTAACGGCAAAGTCGTTAAAGAAGTAGATGTCACTGGTGCCAACTTCAATGCTGCTGCTGAGATTCAGAATGCAACTGGGGCGGGGGCGAAAATTGGTTTCTTGGCACTGAGTAAGAATAAAGTAGATCGAGCGATCGCTATTGCCAAAGCCAATCCCACTGGGGCGCAAGGGTTACAGTTAATTGGCGGAGATGAACTGTATAATCCAACTATCCTCACCTCTGGCGGCGACGCGATTAAAGGCATTGTGCTGGCAGTTCCCTGGAGTTCTCAACCCAACGATCCCTTCGCCAACCAAGCTGCCACGATTTGGAAAGGACGTGTCAGCTGGCGCACTGCTACCGCTTATGATGCGACGAAAGCCTTAACGTCTGCTTTTAGTCAAAATCCCTCTCGTTCGGGCGTATCTCAGCTGCTGAATCAGGGAGTTGCAATCGGCGGCACTGCTACCGATTTTAATGTTCTCAATGAAGTGCCGCTTGTGCAAGCTGTGCCTGGTTCTAATGGGCCACCGGGATCTAAGTATGAATTTAATCCGATTTAGAAGAGAACGAACCGCCTTAGCGTTCGCGTAGCGGCGCGGATGCGCTTAGCCATGCGCGTTAGCGCTTTAGACGCAGAGGACGCAGAGGGAAGAGAGGAGAGGAAGGAAATATTTTTGCTTTAAGTGGAGTCCGGAGTGGGCAGTTAAAGGACTGTAGTGTATAGTTTGTTTTTGCTTGTCATGAGTTGTTGTTGTTAATGACTCATGACTCATGACCAATTTACAACAGGGTTCTAAGTGAGTCGTTCTCGTCGCGGTTTGTGGTTGTATCCGTTATTCCAGATTCCGTTGATGTTGCTGGGAGCGTGTATAGTCGTGACGGCACTCATCTGGCTGTTAGGATTAGGTAGACCGCCAGTAGCAGTTGCGATCGCTCTCGATCTGAGCAGCAGCACTTACAGTACGGAATTTAACGCCCCTGGTACAGTAGTGTACCAAGAAGTAGCAGCGGTGCGGTCGTATTTGCAACAAAACGCCCAACAGTTGAGAAACAAGAACCAGATACAGGTTTTGGGATTTGGGGGAGTTGTGCGATCGCTTACGGGTGATTTTAAAACAGACAGTCAACAAGTGGACGCTGAATTAACCCAAGCATTGGCAAATCCCGATTTACCTCAACTGTTAGCAAACAATACGACAGATATTAACTTAGCGATTCAAAAAGGCACGGAAGCACTTAGCGCTATTCCACAAAAACGCTGCCGCGAATTACTTTTAGTCACCGATGGCGGTGCTAACGTATCACCAGCCATTATCACCAATGCCGTGAATCGCAAAGTTAGAATCAATACAGTCGTGGTAGGGGCAGAATCTCTAGAATTGCGAGGTGCAGCCTTGGCTACTGGCGGTATTTACCTGTCTGGCAAACAAAATAATCTAGAAATGCTCTTCATCGACACGTTTTTTACCCGTTTCAACAGTAACCTCAAATGGCTTATCCTTAGTCTAGGTGCAACTTGGATTGCCCTGATGTGGACGCTAATTTTACCCCTAGATCGGTGGCTGTTTCAAGGTTTAATCGGTCTCGATCGCTCGCTTTCTGGTCAATTATCCTTAAGCCATGCCCTATTTTGGAGCGTTTTGACACCTTTGATTGTTTGGCAGCTATTTAATTTATTGGATATCGTTGTTAGATGTTAGTTGTTAGAGGGTTTATGAAGTTCCTGGCAAATAGAATTCGCGGCTATACAAACCAAGTCCGCCTGCGCGGACTTAAGACGGATACTATATTCTAAAACCTGCTCTCGTCAGGTTTTGTTTGTGTAGCTGCAAATTGTATTCGCCCGGTTTTAAAAGAGAGCTAAATAGGAGAAAAACATTATGGCAGTAGAAGAGAAAAGCATGGTTCCCACTGTATTAGTGGGTATCGGTGGCACCGGACATGAAGTATTATCACGAGTGCGTCGCTTAGTAGAAGAAACTTATGGCAGTCTGCAAAATTTCCCCCTGATTAGCTTTTTAATTATTGATACAGATAGAGAGTACAAAGTCAATAATCCTGCCGCCGCCGGTTCTCCTTTTAAAGACAATGAAAAATATTGGGCAAGTGTTGCTGGCAGTGAAGTTAAAAAAATTATGTCGGACATGGGAAACTATCCCTGGATTGAGAGTTGGTTTCCTACAGAATTAGAGCGGAATATTGGGGCAATTGAAGTCGGTGCCGGACAAATTCGCAGTTATGGGCGATTTGCTTTTTATTGCAATTATCACAAACTTCAAAGACGTTTTAATGAGGCTGCTGATGCCGTTAAAGGACACGAAACCTTTATGCGCGATCGCTATGGCATTAAGGTAGATACAACGGGTTTAAATGTCTTTGTGACGGGTTCTCTATCGGGTGGGACTGGTAGCGGAATGCTGATTGATATCGGCTATTGCGTCCGCCATTGGTTGCGGGGACAAGCGAGTCCGATGGTGACGGCAATTGTGCCAATGCCGACGGCTTTCGCTAGTATTAATGTAGGCGATCGCGTTCTCGCTAACGGTTACGCTGCTTTGATGGAATTGAGCTATTTTTCTGACTATAGAACTGAATATATTGCCCAATTTAGCAGTGGTTTGGTAGACGAAATTCGCAGTAAATCTGCGCCTTTTGACTTTACTTATCTGGTAGGAACAAAAAACGGCGAAAGTGAATTTACTCTCGATCAAATTCGGGAGATGATTTCCCAAAATATCTTCCTTGATTTAACTTCTGATTTTGCACCTTATAAACGTTCGATTCGAGATAATATTAAAGGATCTTGGGCGCAGGCAGATCCCGGTGGACGCGGTTATCCTAAGAATTTTATGAGTTTTGGGTTATCTACGGTAGAAATTCCGATAGCTCAAATTCGCACTTCTTTATCAGATAGACTTGCCGCTGATTTTATTCGCTGGTGGCTAAATGAATCGGTACAGTTGCCGCCAAATGTATTAGAAATGGTGCAAAATGACCTAAAACGGATGCGCCTGACAGAAGCGGAACTGATTGCAGATTTATCGGCGGCTGGTGACAGGTCATATATAACCGAAATCTCCGCTTGGGTAAACTCTATCCGCAATGAAATTGCTACGGATAATAAGTTGCAATGTACCCAGCAAGGCGTAAATATTGTTGGTGCAGAAAAGGGTAAGATTCTGCAATTTTTAGACTATCTCCAGCCAAAAGTTGAAGAATATAAAGCCAATCATTTGCGGAAATTAAGCCCGGATGAGCGATTGCACGGGGACTTCTTGCAAAAGATGTACGATAACCGCAACCGCATCGTGCAACAAGGACGAAAAGCGTTAGAGGAAGAGTTTTATCGGATTATTGAGGATCGCACGAGAGGGTCAAAATTTGCCGATGCTTTCGTGACGGCGGTGCGTCAAATTTTTGAAAATGCCGCCGAAAAGTTCCGCCGCGAATCAGAAAAAGTTTGGCAACCAAAGGAAACCGAACGACAGCGAGATTACGAAAAGGCGCTGCAAGATATTACTGAATTTAAAAATAAGTTTGCCCTTACCAAGCACGCAGATATGGAAAAATCCTGCGAGTTAGCGCTAACGGGTTTAGAAGGTAGCTTGGTGGCGACAATTCAAACTCAAGCTAGATATTTAGGTTTAGAAGTTATTACCAGAATGCTAGAGCATCTGGATGAATTAAACCGCAGTTTGGCACGCTTAAATCAAAAATTGAAGCAAACCCGCGATGATTTTCAGCAAAAAGCCGATCGACAAGCGGATAGTGCTGATGCTTTGATTGTGAATGGCATTAAGCTTTATAACCGCGAAGAACTCAATGAATTATATCGAGATTTAATTGAGCAACAAGCAGGTGCCAGCGAAGGTTCTAAGAGTCGCTACGAGTTGGGAATTGATGGGATTTGTAGCAATTTGTCAGTTCAAGTTCTCGCACAAGCAAGTCCGCTGTGGAAGCGCAACCGTGCGGCGGGTGAGGTAATGCGGCTATTTGATGTGCCGAATTTGGCGGATGTGCAGGAGAATGACTTTAAAGAAATTATTGGCGATCGCGCTAAATTAGTCGTGATGAGTGCGCCGGAAAGCAGCCGATTGAAGCGGGAATTGGCAGCTTGCGATCGCTTATTCAAAGTCTTCAACAACGACGAAGCCGAAATTCGCAACCGCATTGGCACTGCCTACAGCAAATCGAAGCCGTTGATTTTACTTTCTGATGCCGTTCTCAAGCGCCAAGACGCAGGCTTTACCCCCGCACTCAATGCCAAAATTGCCCTAGTTGGCGGACGCAACAGCAGCGATCCAGCGGCAATTAAGCTCATCCCCATTCTGCGGGAGAGAGTTGGTAGCAACGAAGGCATTACACCTCTGGGAGAAGCTGAACGTCACCGGATTGTCTTTGTACAAGAAATTGGTGGTTTTTCCCTGCGCTGCATTGAGGGAATGCCGGAGTTACAGCAATCTTATCAAGATTGGAAAGGACAATCCATTCAGGCAAAACGGGCGCAACTTAAAGGCGAAAGCAAAGAACCTCCGATTCCCGTTCACATTCAAAAAGAGCCGCCGTTTTGGGATATCTTTCCCGAAAATCCAGAGATTTTCCGCCTCGTTGTACAAGCAAGGGCGTTACAAGTTTTGCGAATAGAAGAAAATCGCCTAACCAAAGAAAAAGTAATTCGTTACACCCGACAAACAGTGATTGGTTCAGAAAATGTCGATATCGCCTCTAGTTGGGAAGAAGCGGTGCAAGTGCTGCAAGTGTTAGCGTGTCGCCCCGATAAAGAAGAAATTCAGCGTCAGGTGACGGCAAAATTAACCCAAGTTGACACGGTGCAGAAAAAACAAGCGCTGTATCACCAACTTAAAGCATATCTGGATCGGCGTGCCGTCGAACTAGAAAAAGAAGGCGCAACCGATAGCCTGAATTACAAGCGCGAAGCAAGAGTCATTCAGGAGATGATTGAAGCTTATAAACTTTATTCACCGGGTACTCAACTTGTTGATTCTCTTGCAACTCAGCCGATTGCGATAGCTTCAAATCATTCTCCGACTCCAGAGACTCGCACTCACGTTTTCTGCACCAACTGTGGAAATCAGAACCCAGCGAACTCAAAGTTCTGTTCCAAGTGCGGCACTAAATTGGTGCAATTGAGCTAACATCAATTCTCATTCCCTGGCTTTGTCTGGGAATGAGAATTGATTTCTTAAACAAGACAGGACTTACGCAAAGCTTATACATATAGCGTTATTGTCGGTTCAATCCCCCTGTGGTTGCCCTCAGATGTGGTGATGTGCGGCGAGTCCTGACAAGAGTTTCAATCTATCTCCATGAGTAATGTTTAATCCTGCTAGCAGCTACGCTGGGGAAGGGTAACTTCAGTGTTAGCTAAGCTTTATTAACCCTTGTTGCAACTATTATTTCAGGCAAGTTGTTACTGCATCTTTCTATAAATGGCACAAAGACGAGTCGGTTTAAATATTTTTGCTTTGAACATAAAGTTCGGCGGCACGTTGATAATAATATGCTCGTCAGATTCTTTATATTTTTCAAATTCTGCTGGCATTCCTTTGGGAGTTGCAGTGCTGTAAGGAACGGGTTGAAAAAGTAATTCTGTGAACTCAACCGCTTTCCAGTTTGCCTGCTCGGTAATTTGCGTGAGAAAAGCTTCACCTGTTAATAAACTGAACAGAGCTTCTTTCGCTTCTGGAGCAAGCGCAAAACTACTATCAAAGTTCTCGACAATTTTAAGACCCATTTTACAAATACACGCTAATTAATCAACAACGGTCAACGCGCTGCTATTGGAAGACAAACTATGTAGACCTAAGATATTTTACCCATAGATGGAGAGTAGATGGAACGCGATCGCCCGTTGATTGATCCAAGGGATGCTTCTAGACAAACGCCGCGCTCTCTTTCTTGGCTCTGGGCGATATCCTGCTTTGGTTCTATGCATCCCTTAAGATGTTCCCAATCATTTTCACTCATGGATACTGCCATCGGGCATAATTGCCTGAGTCAGGATGGCTCCGCTCAAGTCAACATCCAACAAATCGGCTCCTCTCAGATTGGCTCGACTCAAATTAGCTGCATACAGCTTCACTCCATTCAAGTTAGCTCCGCCCAAAAAAGCTTCACTTAAATTGGCATAACTAAGGTTAGTGCCACTGAGGTCAGCTTTCCACAAGTTCGCGCCAGTTAAATTGGCTTTACTGAGGTCTGCTCGCTTTAAGTCGATTGCAGCCAAATCGGCTTGACTTAGGTTAGCTCCAATTAGGACAATTCCGCTTAGACAAGCAGTTCTTAGATTAGCTCCCATCAAGTTGAACGTAGAAATGCACAGCTTGCCTGCCTGCATTGTTACCTTGCTAAAGGTTCTTTGTCCGGTTGCGTATCGTTTGAGAAGTTCGTCGGCTTTTTTTTGAACCAACTCTGACTGTGGATTCGCTGACGATTTAGTTTTCTTAGAGATAACTTCCATATTAATACTCTGCTAGTTTAAATTGAATATATTCTTATCATCCTCCTTTAGGCATAAAACTAAGCATTGAAAATGATAAAGAATCTATAAAAATTCAGTGAAGTTTTCCATCTCTTAGAGTTAAAGGAATAATAAAAAAGTTCCTAAAAAATAAACTTATACTGCGATTTCTTAATATTGCTCTATACACCTGATTATATATATCTGTATGTAAAAAATAGATTAAGTTCAGTATTTTTTAGGAGAAAACTACAAGAAGCATTTTCAAAATTAAGTAAGACTACGTAATGTGCAATGCTAAATGTGCAATGCTAATACATTTTGTTTTTTGTTTGCAGCATATAGACTTCTTAGCCCTCCAATTTATCGGGGAGCTAGGGAGGAGCTGACAAAATTTGGGTAACCGAACGAACGAAAGACCGTAAAATCAAGGCATGATCTATCAACGCCCTCGCCCCGAAATTCCCGATTGCACTTGGAGCCGTCCCATTGGTCTCGGCTGGGACAAACCCTACACAGTTCGCTACGCTAGTAATCTCGACGATGGCCCCTGGCACGGGATGCCCTTGGGCGGCTTTGGATCTGGGTGCATCGGTCGTTCCTCGCGTGGCGACTTTAACTTGTGGCATTTGGATGGCGGAGAACACGTCTTCCGGAGTCTGCCTGCTTGCCAGTTCAGCGTCTTCGAGCAGCCAGAAGACTCACCCGCGCAAGCTTACGCGCTTTGTACAGAACCGCCTGAGGATGGGACTTTATCCCGGTGGTTGTGGTATCCGAGTCAATCAAAAAGTGCAGAGAAATCGGACTCAGCAGGCAGCACTGGAACCTATCATGCGCTGTATCCCCGCAGCTGGTTTGTCTATGAAGGGGTGTTTCAGTCTCAGTTGACGTGCGAGCAATTCTCCCCCATTTGGGCGGGTAACTATCAAGAAAGCTCTTATCCGACAGCGATCTTTCACTGGACTGCCCACAATCCTACCGATAAGCCGATCGTGATTAGTATCATGCTGACGTGGCAGAATGTCGTGGGTTGGTTTACGAATGCGATTCAATCTCCGGAAGTGCGGGTGCGGGATGATGGCAGTCCGGTTTACGAATACCAGCCGCGATGGGGGGACAGTACCGGAAATTTAAATCAGTGGATTGTGGACTTCCACCGAGTGGGGTGTCTGCTAGATCGGGTGAGGCTGCACGATGAAGTCGGAGAGGGGGAAGGACAGTGGGCGATCGCAACTGTCACTAATCCTAGTTTAGAAGTCTTCTATCACGGTCGTTGGAATCCGATTGGGGATGGCTCAGATATTTGGGATTTATTCGCTTGTAATGGTTCGTTGCCAGATCGAGAAGATGAAACTCCGGCATCACCGGGAGAACAAATCAGTTGCGCGATCGCTGTCCGGTTTACTCTGAAACCTGGGAGAACTCGCCAAATTCCCTTCATCGTCTGCTGGGATTTTCCAGTTATGGAATTCCCACAGAGTGCGGAGAAACCAAATTCTCTGGGCACTCAATACTACCGCCGCTACACCGATTTCTTTGGTCGAAACGGCAAAAATGCCTGGTCGATGGTTCGCACCGCACTCAAGCAAGATGATATGTGGAAGGATGCGATTCGGGAGTGGCAACAGCCGATTTTGCAGCGTCAAGACTTGCCCAATTGGTTCAAAATGGCGCTGTTTAATGAGCTGTACTTACTTTGCGACGGCGGCACCCTCTGGACAGCAGCTTCGGAAGATGACCCCGTGGGGCAATTTGGCGTCCTAGAGTGCTTGGACTATCGCTGGTACGAAAGTCTGGACGTGCGACTTTACGGCTCATTTGCTTTGATGATGCTCTGGCCTAAACTGGACAAAGCGGTGCTAGAAGCTTATGCACGGGCGATTTCCACCCACGACGAGACGCCCCGCATTATCGGCTATAACCAAGCCGCAGCGATTCGCAAAGCCGCCGATGCGACGCCCCACGATTTGGGTGCCCCCAACGAGCATCCGTGGGAGAAAACGAACTACACTAGCTATCAAGATTGCAACCTCTGGAAAGATTTACCCTGTGACTTTGTGTTGCAGGTTTATCGAGATTTTGTCTTAACAGGTTCCACAGATATCGAATTTTTGCGCGAGTGCTGGTTGCCGATTGTGAAGACGCTTGCCTATGTCAAGCAATTTGATATCGATGGGGATGGAATTCCCGAAAATTCGGGTGCGCCCGATCAAACGTTTGATGATTGGCAGTTGCGGGGGGTTAGCGCCTACTGCGGCGGCTTGTGGATTGCGGCATTGGAGGCAGCGATCGCCATTGGTGAAATCTTACACAAGTCTGAGTTCAATTCCGAAGAAAATACCCCTGATTATCAATTACCGATTACCAATTACCAAACCTGGCTAAAACAATCCCGACAGGTGTATCAAGAACAACTCTGGAACGGTCAATACTACCGGCTCGATAGCGAAAGCGGCTCTGATATCGTGATGGCAGATCAGCTATGCGGTCAGTTCTACGCTCGTTTATTAAAATTACCCGATCTCGTGCCGTTTGAGTGTGCCCAATCTGCTTTAAAAACTGTCTATAATTCCTGCTTCTTGAATTTCAATCGGCACCTCCCAACTTCCCAACCTGCAACCATTATCGGTGCCGTTAATGGCGTCAAACCCGATGGGACACCGGCAAATCCCGACGCAACTCATCCGCTGGAAGTTTGGACTGGCATTAACTTTGGGCTGGCGGCATTCATGATCCAGATGGGAATGAAAGAGGAAGCCTTCCAGATGACGGAAGCTGTGGTGCAGCAAATTTATGACAATGGGTTGCAATTCCGAACCCCGGAAGCTATCACCGCAGCCGGTACTTTTCGCGCCAGTCATTACCTGCGAGCAATGGCAATTTGGGCAATCTACGGGGTGATGACGCACTTTTAACGGCAGTATCCTAATACTTTTCGTTATCCCAATTTCCCTAGGTGATGCTACACATTTGATTCCCCCAACCGCCCGCTCAATTGGGGGGCGAAGAGAAGCTTAAGTGTAGCGGTAAAAATATGAAATGGGATCGTTTTTTACCACAAATCGCTACAATCTTTATTCATCCAGCTTTTCAGCTTATTTCGTCGCCCCTTCAGCCTACATTTACTAGAAAGTTATAACCAATAACTCCAGCTACGCTTTTTAACTATCCAAAATAGCTCTCACCTTCACCCTCGATTTGACTTAAAGATGAATTGAAAGCAGAGGTTTTTTTAGGTGAGGGATCGGCTGTAAATTCTGCAAAGGCATCAGCATCGGTAGTCACTTTACTACTTGTCGTAAATATCTCAGTCAAAGCCTCAGTAAAAGCCTCAACCTCCACAGGCGTGTGACTAAATTTATTCAGTTCTACTGTTGCCTCAGACTTGGCTAGAGTTGCAGCCCAACCAGGCGCAGCAACGAATGCAAAACCAGCCATCAAAGGCGTTGCGAACAGCAAGAAGCGTAGGCTGGGACGTTGTTTGGTTATCATAAAAACCTTATTTTCCTATGTCGCTACAATTTTTGAAATGAGAATTTTGACCTGCTTAAAGTTGCAGATCGAAGCAATGAACTAACAAAAGAACAATTTAATCTAGACTGTTTTTAATAACGATAAACAGTCTGTTTGTTAAATGGAGACATCCATTTAACAAGCATTTGGGTTACGCTGAAAAGACTGGCGAAAAAAGTTTTTACTGCACTCTAGCCGAAAACACAGATAGAAACTTTGTACGTAAGTATCGTAATTCCAGTTTTCTTAATTTAGTGTAAAGTTCCAGTAAATCTACTGAAATAGTTTTTAAAGATTTGATGAAGTAGAAATTGTCATCGGATGTTGGACAAAATGAAAAAATTGCCGTTCTATCTATTTGTTCTACAAGGAGTGCTGTTAGGGATAGAGCTACAGGTAGCAGCGCAGCCCCTGGTGCCTCTAAAAGCGGTGGAAAGGTTAGGCGATCGCCAACAGATGCAATCGCCCAAAGCTGCTGTTACCAAGAGTCAGCAGCTATCAGGAAGCCAGAAGTCAGACCATTTTACGAATAAATTGCCACAGATTCCTCTTGATAAGAGGAAATCAAATACGTTACCTCAAAAAAGTGAATGGGTATCAGCATCAGAAATTCCTGCTGCTGATTTCACGTCTCCGTATTCTTACGTATGGGTCATCAAAAACAGCCAAAATCAGCCAGAACAACAGCCTTTTGCCTGGATGGTCAAAGATGCCAAAAAACAGTATGGGGAAGGCAGTACGGTGCCGCTACAACCGATACTGGGGTTGCTGAAAGATACCAACCAGGCAGCGCTTCAGATGGCAGAGGCGGGTAAAGTAACTAAAAAGTCTGGGTTTGATGAAATCGTTAAAAATACGGAGAAGGTGGAAGGGTTGTTTACCCTCTACCGCAACAAGAAGACAGGCAAAATATATCTGGAAATCAAGCCAGAACAGCTAAATAAAAACTTTCTCGGCACCGTGACGATGGAATCGGGGATTGGAGAACGCGGTATTTACAGCGGAGTTCCCCTGAGTGATTTCCTGTTTTATTTTCGTCGCGTGAACGAAAATTTACACTTTGTGGTTCGCAATGTTAACTTTCGCACGCGCTCTGGTGAGCCGCAAGAGCGATCGCTCAACCGGGCGTTTAGCGATTCCGTCCTCTACTCGCTAGACATCAAAGCGACTCATCCGCAACGCAAAACCCTACTTATCGATATGGGTGACTTGCTACTCACCGATTTGCCTGGGTTAACTTCAATGTTAAAAACGTTTTTGGATACTTCCTACCGCCTCGACAGCAGCAAGTCGTATTTCGACACTGCCAAAGCCTTCCCCTTCAATATAGAAATTTCCTCAATTTACGGCTTCTCGTCTACGAGTAGCCAGGACGCAAATTTAGCGACTTTACCTGATAGCAGGGCACTCAGCTTGAAGGTACATTACAGTTTATCCCAGCTACCGGAAAACAACGGCTATATTCCGCGTCTCGCTGACGACCGCATTGGCTACTTTATCACCGCCTACAAGGACTTCTCTAGCGACAACCGCAGAGAACCTTTTGTTCGTTATATTCATCGCTGGCACTTAGAAAAACAAGATCCGAAAGCATCCCTATCACCACCCAAGAAACCAATTGTCTTCTGGATTGAGAATTCTGTCCCGGTTGAATACCGCGACGCCATCCGCGAAGGCGTTCTGATGTGGAACAAAGCCTTTGAGAAGGCGGGATTTAAGGACGCCATTGAAGTGCGGCAAATGCCGGATAATGCCACCTGGAGTCCCGCAGATGTTCGCTACAACACGATTCGCTGGATCAATTCTTTAGATGGATATTCTGCTAGAGGGCCATCGCGAGTCAATCCGCTGACTGGCGAAATCTTAGACGCCGACATCATTGTAGATGCCAACATGGTGCGATCGCTCAAGCAGAGATATCGCACCCTCGTCGAGTCAAGCGAGTCGTCGGGAACCGGGTTATTTTCCCAAATTGCGGAGAATCGCAATCTCTGCAACGGATTGGGGAGAGGAACAGAGGGACCTCAATCATCTACCCCAGATTTCTCGCAACTCCTACAAGACCACGATCTCTGCTACGGCATGGAAGCTGCCACTCAATCAGCGATGGGCGCGATCGCATTATCGCTGGTTCACAATGTCTTGCCTAGCAGCAACGAAATGAAAGAATTTGTGCATCAATATATCCGCCACCTGATTGCCCACGAAATTGGACATACTTTAGGGTTGCGACACAACTTCCACGGTAGCACTCTCCTAAAGCCGGAAGAATTGAACAACACCGACATCACGCGCCTCAAAGGAATGGTGAGTTCGGTGATGGATTACGTTCCCGTCAACTTGGCACCCCAAGGCGTGAAGCAAGGAGACTATTATCCAGCCATTGTTGGCCCTTACGACAAATGGGCGATTGAGTACGGTTATAAACCGAGTGAGGCAACGAATTCTGTGACCGAGAAGCGATTTTTAGAGCAAATTGCCTCCAAATCGCCTCAATCAGAATACGCCTATGCCACGGATGAAGACATCTTGGATCTCGATCCGGGTGCCAGTCTTTGGGATTTGAGTGGGGATGTGCTGCGCTACTCGCAGTCGCAGATGGACAACGCCCGAATGATGTGGGGGCGTTTGGATAAGCGTTACCCGTTGCAAGGTGATAGCTATGAAGAAATGCGCCTGTTGTTTAACACGATACTAAGTTACTACTTCAGTAATGCTAATTTGATGAGCCAATACATTGGTGGACAGTCATTTAGCCGCAACCACGCCGGAGATCCCAATGGGCGTTTGCCGTTTGAACCCGTGCCCCTGGAAAAACAGCGCGACGCATTGACAAAACTAGAAAAGTATGTTTTTGCAGCAGACGCTTTTGATTTTCCGCCGCAATTGCTGAATCAGTTAGCACCGTCGCGCTGGAGACACTGGGGAAATCCGATCCCGATTTTCCGACTAGATTATCCGATTCATGAAAACCTACTGTTGCAGCAAAGTCGCATATTGCGATCGCTTCTATCAGAAGATCGCCTAAATCGTCTGCGCGACATTGAACTGAAGACGAAACCAGGGGAAGCGCTGACGCTACCGGAACTCTTCGACACTCTGCAAAATAGCATCTGGACAGAGGTGCAGCAATCTGATCGCAAACCCGCGAATATTTCCAGCCTCCGCCGTTCCTTGCAACGCGAACATCTGGAAATCATGCTGGGAATGGTGTTGCGGACTGAATCGGTACCGGAAGATGCCCGAACCCTAGCATGGTACGAACTGCGCCAACTGCGGAAATCGTTGGATAGTGCGTCGAAGCAGAAGAACCTCGACACCTACACCAAAGCGCACCTTCTCGAAACACGCGATCGCATTAACAAAGCCTTAAACGCCCAGATGGAATCGAAATGAATCCACGATCAACTATAAATGGTGCAACTTTAAAGAGAAAACCTAACCCCCTTCCCCCTTCCCGATTCCGGGAAGGGGGAGAAATTTACCCCTCTCCTTGCAAGCTACGGTGTACACACATCTTTGGTTAAGTGGCAAAACGTTGATTGATCCCCCCTACCCCCCTTAAAAAGGGGGGAAATAAAGTCAAAGTCCCCCTTTTTAAGGGGGATGCAAGGGGGATCAAAACGGGACTTGCAAGTTTAAGAAGACTTGTGTGTACACCGTAGCCTTGTAGGGGAGGGTTAGGGAGAGGTCAAATCCAGGTGAAACAGCCATCCGCTATTAAATATAAACTTTTTTGGTTTTTTGGCTGGCGCATAGTATTTTTAGACTGCAAAGCGGGAATCTTAAACAGGGAGACGCTACTGCACTCAACGATGGCGTTGAAGACGATGCTCAACTTTAGCGTGCAAAATAGCTCTCTAGGTTTTGTTGAAGAGAAACCAAAGGATTTATGTGCTATCTTCAGTCCCTTTTAGATGATGTTTATAAAGTACCTGGTGAAGAGACATCAAAAGATTACAAATCGTTCGTGCCAAAGCAGATTCGGAAAATCCGGAATTTTGAAATTTGCGTGGGTAGGTTTTTTGTATATCTGGTACAGACTTTTTGCCACCATGAACAAGCTTTAGAGATGCGAAATTCGGCATTTCTACTTCCCAAACCATCATAGTTTCAACTTGAATCAGTAACCGTCAATCAGTTTAATAACAATATGAAAAGATCGCCATTTTACGTGTGTTTTCTCCTGGGACTATTGCTCGGAAATGTTTCTTCAGCTAAAGCCGCCATCACGAACGCTGAAAAACCAGTCGTAAATTCTCAGGTTTTAGCTAAAGATACAAATATAGAAAATTCAGATTTTCAATCCTTCGACGAGACGGTTAAAGACACTCAAAAACTGGAGGGATTATTTACCCTCTACCGCAATAAACAGACCGGCAAAATATATCTAGAAATTAAACCAGAACAGCTCAATAAAAACTACCTTGCCACCATAACCTTAGAATCAGGGATTGGCGAACGCGGTCTTTACAGTGGAATGCCGCTGCAAGATATGCTTTTCTACTTTCGCCGGGTTAACAACAATTTGCATTTCGCCGTCCGCAACGTCAACTTCCGCACCAGTTCCGGCAATCCAGAACAGCGATCGCTAGAACGAGCCTTTTCTGACTCCGTTCTCAGTTCCCTGAAAATTATCAGCATTCATCCGCAACGTCAAACCATTCTCGTCGATCTAGGGAACCTGCTGCTAAGCGATTTACCTGGATTAAGTTCGTATTTAAAAACTGCTTTGGAGGTTTCCTACCAGCTAGAAGAAGACAAAACCTATTTCGGCGCTGCCAAAGCTTTTCCCCTAAACATGGAGATTGAATCGATTTACGGGTTCTCCAACCCTAGTGGAGAGGACGGGGTGTACCTGCCGACGCTGCCTGACAGTCGCGCGCTTTCCCTCAAGGTACATTACAGTCTCTCCCAGCTACCGGAAAACAACGGCTATATTCCGCGCCTTGCCGACGAACGGGTTGGCTACTTCACAACGGTTTACAAGGATTTTTCCAGCAAGAGTGGCAAAGATCCGTTTGTGCGCTACATCCAGCGCTGGAATCTAGAAAAGCAAGATCCCACAGCTTCCCTGTCGCCAGCCAAAAAACCAATTGTTTTCTGGATTGAAAATACTGTCCCGGTTGAGTACCGTGACGCCATCCGCGAGGGCGTTTTGATGTGGAACGCGGCGTTTGAGAAGGCGGGATTCAAGGATGCGATTGAAGTGCAGCAGATGCCAGATAATCCCACTTGGGACCCGGCTGATGTGCGCTACAACACGATTCGCTGGTTCAATTCTTTGGATGCCGCATTTGCATTAGGACCGTCGCGGGTCAACCCATTGACTGGGGAAATCTTGGATGCTGACATTATCGTGGACGCTGACTTTGTGAATTCGTTCAAGCAGGAATATCGCAACCTGATCGAACCAAACCAGAAGGGTAACAGCAGTTTTTGTAACCGTGGCTTCTTGCCTTCTCACTCGTCTAAACAAGGTGTAGAGGCGCGTAGTGGTGCCAACGGACAGCCAAAATCTTCGTTATTAGAACAGGATGGTCACAACCATCGGTGCGAGGGAATGCAATTTGCCAATCAGATGGCAGTTGGGTCGCTGTCGCTGTCACTATTGCAGAATGTCAGTCCTAGAAGCGATCGCATGAAAGAGTATATTCATCAATTTGTGCGATCGCTGATTGCTCACGAAGTCGGACACACTCTAGGCTTAAGACACAACTTTCGTGGCAGTACCCTCCTAACACCAGAGGAATTAAATAACACCGACATCACCCGCGCCAAGGGGATGGTCAGTTCCGTCATGGACTATCTGCCACCCAACTTGGCACCCCAAGGCGTCAAGCAAGGAGATTACTATACCAGCAAAGTTGGTGCTTATGATGAGTGGGCGATTGAGTATGGCTACAAACCCAGCGGCGGGGTAATTCCCATCGCCGAACAGCGGTTTCTCGATGAGATTGCCAAAAAATCGAGTCAGCCGGAATTAGCTTATGCCTCTGATGAGGACAGCTTTGACCTCGATCCCACCGTGAACCAATATGACATGAGTCGCGATCCGCTTGGTTACTCGCGATCGCAACTAGATATCGACCGCCAGCTATGGGATCGTCTCAATAAAGGTTATCCCGGCACCGGAGAAAGTTACAGCGAAGTCAGCGATCGGTTTAATACCGCGTTCATGCACTATTTGCAAAACGTGTTCTTGATTACTAAATATATTGGCGGACAATCGTTCTACCGCGATCGCCCCGGAAACCGCAACGGACGCTTACCCTTTGAACCTGTGCCAGTCGCCAAGCAGCGCGAAGCGTTAGCAGCATTACAAAAGTATGTCTTTGCTGAAGACGCTTTTAATTTCCCTCCGGATCTACTCAATAAGTTAGCACCCTCGCGCTGGATGGATTGGAGCAACGATATTGCAATTAATCGCCTTGATTTTCCCGTTCACGATAGTATTTTCTTCCCGCAAAGCATTGTTTTGAGAGAAGTGCTATCTGGCGATCGCCTCAACCGTCTGCGCGACCTGGAACTGAAGAGTCAGCCAAATCAAGCCCTAACATTACCAGAACTATTTAACACCTTGCAGAGTGACATTTGGAGTGAGTTGCAGCCAGCAGACAACAAATCGGTGAAAATATCCAGCTTTCGTCGCGCTTTGCAGCGAGAACACTTGCAGATACTGATCGGCATGGTATTACGGACTGAGGACGTGCCAGAAGACGCTCGGACGCTTGCCTGGTCGAAATTGCGCCAATTGCGCGAAGACATCAACAACAGCCTCAGACACCGGAGTGGGAACTTGGACGAATACACCAAAGCGCACCTCCAAGAAACACGCGATCGCATCTCTAAAGCCTTAGATGCTCAGATGCAATCAAAGTGAAACAAATAAGTCGCGATCGCGACTTCAAAGATACACTCATCACACCCGTTGGGGTGTTTGAAGTGATGCAGGCGATCGCCAAAACCGAAGGTAGTCTGTCACACCCTGAAACCGTTTAGTTCTTCGACAATATGAAGCAAGAAAAGCGCTTCACGAGCGATGTTTGAGGTGTGCAGTTGCACTTCAAGCCATCAAACAGGTGCAAAAAGACAACTAGCCCAAAGCTGAACGATGGCTCAATCGGTTACATCAGTCGGAGGATGGTCAAGCATCGGTTAAACAGGTGGTGCAACCGTTGCGCTTCTATAACTTGGGATTGCAAGCTTTAACCAAAGGAGTCAGGAGCTACGAATCAAAATCCAGACATTTCCTGACTCCTAAATTCTGCTAGAAGATGTAGTTAGTTGGTGCATTCCCCTATAGTCATCTTGTAAAAAAGTAGTAAACTTGTACCATATACTTGCACGCTTCGGTTATAATAATATATATTTCCATAAAAATGCTACAATTAAAAGTTTGTCCCGTTTTACGGGTCTGAGCTATGATCGATTGTCTCAATGCGGCTCGCTATTTCATTGTGAGAGCTTACGAGGACGGTATAGAAGCTGAAATGACCAACATGAAGGTTCAAAAGCTTCTGTATTATTCACAAAGCGTACATTTGGCATTGTACGATGAGCCATTGTTTGATGAAGTAATCCAAGCATGGCGATATGGCCCTGTATGCCCTCCTGCTTACAATTTTTACAGTGAATTTGAAGCTAAGCAATTACCTATCCCAGGCAAAGCATTCTTGTTGCAGATTCCTAATGAGAAGAAAAAACTTTTAGAAGAGATGTGGGGATATTTTGGTGGGTACCATGCCTATCGACTTAGTGAGATGACACATTTGGAGTTTCCTTGGAAGAAAGCTCGAAAGGGTTTGCACAGTCAAGCAAGTTCAACTGAACCGATTCTTATTGAGGATATGAAAGCGTTAGGTTATCAGAAGCTTGATGTGATAGAGCGTGACAACCCCGCGTATGAATCTGTGATGTCCAAGATATTAGAGGATGCTTGTAACTCGGAATCCTCAACTCGCATTAACCAAGGAGAAGTGCGTGACTGGCTCAACTCCCTTCTCGATTGAAGAATCCGAAAATTTCAGGCGTTCTTTCAAAAAACTTGCAAAAGCTTATGGGGCTGATTTTATTGAGCTTGTCGCGGATACCTTGGAAGATTTAACTGAAGACCAGTATCCCATGAATTCCCGTAGTGAACCTTTACCTGGGAAAATTCAGTTACCTGAAGGATGGACGTTTCATAAGCTGGAGTTAAGGGTTTCCAAGGGCGCTTCAGGACAAATCAGATTGATGTATTTAGTCAGTACCACTGTATGCGTAATCAAACCTATATGGATTTATAGCCACGAGCAGTTTGAGAAACGCCCTGCTGACAAAGAGCTGAAGAGTGTTATCAAAGGAATTTTAGACTGTTAGCTTTCACTTTAACCAAACAGGAGTGTAGCGAAACATATTACGGACTCTTGCGATCGCACTTTTTTCCTAACCTGTATTTAGATGCGATCGCTTCTCATGGCTTTACGCTTTGTATCGTCAGTTGGTAAATTAAGCTAAACAAAGATGGAACCTACAAACCAGCAAACTCAGGGACTTTATAAACTTTGTTATCGACTTACTAACGTTATTTACCTGGGATGGCTGTATAAAAGCATTGAACTTGTCCGGTTAGATGAGCGTACTGGCAATTTATACGTACTAGCTGGAGAGAATTTGGACTTTGAGATAAAGCCAACTGGAGGATACGAGCCATGACAGCAGCTAACTACAATGCTATGAGCCTTGATGAGTTACGTCGATATGTTTTGACTCATCGAGAAGATGTTGATGCCTTTAACGTATACATCGATCGCTCAAAAGCTGCGGGACGCACGATCGGTATAGACTTAAATGACGCTCATTGGGAAGAAAATTTAACTAAGCAAATTCAACAAATGACACCTGTTGAGGGTGAATCAGATCAACGGTAGTCTTGCCTAACAAATCGTTAATTTAGCTTGTTATTAATCAACACCGTTTCAAACAAACAAGAGTGCAGCGAGAGATATTACAGAAGGAGCGATCGCTCATCTACAGTAATTTAAGATGATGAGCGATCGCTCGTAGCTAACAGAGAGCTAGGGCGATTGTTCAGAGGAGAAAATCCGGTGAGTCTGCATTCGCTTCATTATCTGAATATTGCTTCTGACTCCTGATTTTGTTCTTCTAAACTCAGCACTAACTATTTTTTGATGCCCCTGGAATTGTAATATCCACCGACGTAACATTAGGCGTGATGCTGGTTAGCGGCGGCTGAATCGCAGCAGCATTTCCGACCACCAGCGTGACAATGTTTTCTGGCTGGAGATATTTTTCGGCAACCCGTTGAATATCCTCAATCGTGGTTGCTTCCACCTCCCGGCGGTAACGGAAGATAAAATCCTTCGGGTAGCCATAATATTCATATCGCATCAACCGCGATAGAGTTTGGCTGGGATCTTGGAACTTAAAGACAAAAGAATTGAGTTCCGATTCTTTGGCGTAAGAAAGTTCTGCTGGCGTCACCGAACTTGTGCGGATGCGCTCGATTTCCGATAAGACGCCTTTAATGAAGGGTACGGTCGCATCTGAACGAGTTTGTCCCCCAGCGAGGAATACGCCTGGGTAGTCATATTGAGCGCCCCAATAACCGTACACCGTGTAAGCGAGACCTTGGCGCGATCGCACTTCGTTAAACAACCGTCCGCCAAAACCGTTTAACACTCCATTTAATACTGACAGAGCCGCAAAGTCAGGACTGTTCAATTGACCGCCCAGATGACCCATGACAATATTACTCTGCGTCAGCTGCGGCTGATTCACCAGAAACACGCCTCCCTGCTTTGCCTGTTCCGCCCCTGGTATCGGCGGGTTTTGCAGTTTGCCTTCTGGCTTCCAGTTCCCAAACTTTTCCTGAATCATCTGACGCATCGTCTTACTGTCAAAATCCCCCACGATGCCCAGAATCATATTCTGAGGATGAAAATATTTCTGGTAGAAACCAATTAAGTCATCGCGGGAAATATTGTCTAACGTTGCATATTCTACGGTGCGAGCATAGGGGCTATTGTTGCCGTAGACTAATTTCTCAAATTCGCGGGAAGCAATGTCACCAGGATCGTCATTCCGACGGGCAATTTCACCGCGCTGTTGCGTCTTGGCTAAATCTAGCTTTTCGGGTGCAAAAATCGGCTCTTCGATCACCTCAGCAAACAAACTAAATACGTCCTTCAAGTCTTCAGTGAGAGTAGTAAAGTCAGCAGTACCGACAGTGCTAACAATACTGCTCTCTACCGAAGCAGCTCGTTGTTCCAACAATTGGTTCAGTTCATCGCTTGAGTGCTTCGCGGTTCCGCCAGTCCGCATCACTTCCCCAACCAACGTAGCCAAACCTACCTCGTTTTCCGGTTCCAGACGACCGCCAGTGCGAATCATCGCCGTGCCACTCACGAGGGGAAGTTCGTGATTTTCCATCAGATACACAATCATGCCATTGTCCATCTGATAGCGCGTGTACGGGGGTACCTGAATTTCCGGCAACGGCGGAAACTTCAACTCCGTATAATGCCGCGCTGTATCCGCTACCGCTGGCATCAAAAACGTCAAAAGTAAAAAGGAGAAAGTCAAAAGAAACAGAAAATAATTTTTCTTTTGTTTTCCTTTGCCCTTCTTCCTCAAATTCTGCCTAAACCACTGCATACTCATTCCTCTTCCTTCTTCCTCTTCCTCTCAGACCTCAGACCTCAGCCCTCAGACCTCAGACCTCAGCCCTCAGACCTCAGCCCTCAGTCCTCAGTCCTTAAACCTCAGTCCTCAGTCCTCTTCCCTCAGCCCTCTTTCGGGAGAATTCGCCCAATTGTCCGGTTTTGTGGCTGGAAAGTTTCTTTCGCTACGCGCTGAATATCTGCGGGTGTCACCGTAGCGATCGCATCTAGTTGCTTAAACAGGTTCCGCCACGAGCCAGTTTTCACTTCATAGTCCACCAGCGACATCGCCATGCCCATATTAGAATCGAGCGATCGCAATAAATCAGCTCTTGCTTGGGTCTTCACGCGATCCAAATCTAGCGCCGCTACGGGTTCCGTCTTCAGCCGCTCTATTTCCTTGCTCAAAGACGCTGCCACTTCATCCACTGTATGACCGGGAGCTGTCAGCGCATAGAACAGCATCAAATTCGGATACTTATCTCCCGGAAAGCCACTAAAACCTTCCGCATTCAGAGCCACTTGCTGCTCTTCTACTAAAGACTTGTAGAGGCGAGAAGTCCGACCATCGCTCAACAATCGACCGATCAATTCATAAATCGCATGATCCGGATGATTCATCGCCGGACGGTGATAGCCTTCTAGATACCAAGGTTGGGATTGCAGCCGCAAGGTAACATCCTGCGATTTCGTTTGCCTGGGTTCCGTCGGTAATTGCTCCCGTGCCGCCGTTCTAGCTTTGTAACGTCCAAAATAAACTTGAGCCAGCCGTTTCACTTGGGCTGGGTTAACATCCCCAACGACGGCGATTGTTAGCTTGCTGGGGACGTAGTGAGTGTCAAAAAACTTCTGCACATCTTCGCGGGTAAGATTGCGGATGTCTTGGTCGTAGCCAATCACTGGACGCTTATAGGGATGCACTTGAAAGGCTGCGTCGGTAAAAGCTTCAATCATTTGACCGATGGGTGAGTTATCGGTTCGCAGCCGTCGCTCTTCCAGAATGACTTCCTTTTCTTTGTAAAATTCTCGAAACACCGGATCTAAAAACCGCTCCGACTCCAGCGACATCCACAGCTCTAACTTGTTAGAAGGAAAGCTGTAGAAATAGACCGTGGAATCTGTAGAGGTCGCCGCATTTAGACCGACGCCTCCAGCTTGCTCGACAATCTGACCCAGCTCATTTTGCTTGACATATTTCGCTGCCTCGGCTTCAACCTTGTTAAATTCTGCCTGCAACGTTGTCACTTCTGCCGGTTTCTTTGCCGCTTTTGCTGCCTGAATTTGTTCGGCTAACTCGTCCAAACGGTCTAAAAGCGGCTTTTCTGCCTTGTAGTCCTGCGTGCCAATGCGCGTGGTTCCCTTAAAAGCTAAATGCTCTAGAAAGTGAGCAACGCCCGTTTTGCCATTGGGTTCGTTGGCACCCCCCACATCGGCATAGGTGTAAAACGACACGACCGGCGCTTGGTGCCGTTCCAATACAATAAACTTGAGACCATTATCTAAGCGAAACTCTGTCACCCGCTGAATCACGCGGTCTAAGTAGGGCTGAATCGATTCAGCCGTGGCAGGTTTCACATCCGCCTTTTCAAGGGTCTGGGTACGAGCCAATGCCACATTGGGCTGCATACCCCACGCCAGCAGGATAGCCAGCAGAAAAGCTAAGATGCTTCGCCACTGACGCTGTCTTGACCGCTGAGGGCTGGTCAAATCCCGTAACAGTTGCGCTGTTGTTGGGATTGATACACAAAGGAATCGACAAAACTGACTCATACAATACTAAAGATTAAGCAGCGCTAATTCCAAGATATTGACTGTAGCGTGGATTGTGTGGTGTTAACAATCTGTGAAGGTTTAGGTGATTGATTACTCGCCTATAGCACAATTGGATTAGGGTGTTAGTGGTAATCTATTCATTTATTTCTTAATATGGGAATTTTTAACCGGAAAACAGTAGGGGCAACTAAGCAAGTTGCTCATACAGAAGACGATACCCACACCCGGATTTTACAGGCAGCACAGCGGTTGTTTGCCCGCCACGGATATGAGGGGACAACAACCCGCGATCTTGCCGCGACAGCGGGGGTTGCAGAAGGAACGTTGTTTCGTCATTTTCCTAACAAAAAGGCGATCTTGATTGAGGTGGCGACGCAAGGCTGGGTGGAAATTCTCACGGATTTGTTAACGGAATTGAGCGAAATGGGCAGCTATAAAGCTGTGGCTCAGGTGATGCATCGGCGGATGATGAATCTACGTGAAAATGCGGATATGCTGCGGGTTTGTTTTACAGAAGCGCAGTTTCATCCAGAGTTGCGCGATCGCATCCAAGCTGAAGTAATTGTCAAAATGACGGATGTGGCAGAAGCTTTCTTTCAAACTGCAATGGATAGAGGCACCTATCGCCGCATGAATCCTAGAATTGTCGCCCAAGTTTTCTTAGGGATGTTCACAATCGCCGGTTTTAGCCACGACACGCTATTGGGAGAAAATGCTTCCCCGAAAGCAATGCAAGAAATGGCAGAAGGGTTGGCTGATATTTTCCTAAACGGTGTTTTGGCGAAATAAATTTACTCTGCCAGCCAGCCAGCCAGGGGTTTAAACCCCTGGCTAATAGCTAAAGTCAGTTAAAACTGACTAGCAACCATGTTCTTTAAGTTTGTTGAAACTCACATTTTGCACCATTCTTAACTCGGCGGTTTCAACCGCGTCTACACGAGACTTTACCCGCCTTCACGGGTTTCAAAACCTTTGATTTGTCTTATAGTCCGCGCAGGTGGACTTAGTTTGTGAAGCCGCGATTACGAACATCGCCAGGGCTTATTATAACTTGGAATAAATTCCAAGGCGGCACTGAAGCAAAGCGGTAAACTGATGCAAGTGCGCGATAATTGCTAAGCTAAATCAACAATGGACGCTGAAGAACTTCTAGAAAAATACGCCAAAGGCGAACGAAAATTTCATTCTGTACAACTGAGTGGGGTAAATCTCAAAGGTGCAGACCTTAGTGAAATAAGCCTATTCCAGGGAAATTTGAATGGAGCAGACTTGAGTGATGCAACCCTGACCAAGGCTAATTTGAATAGCGCAAGCCTCAGTAGAGCATCCCTGACAGGTGCAAACTTGAGAGGGGTACAGGGAAATTCACTTAATCTAAGTTGGACAGACCTCAGCGATGCTGACTTGAGTGATGCTGACTTAACTAGCGCAAATCTTACAGGTGCAGATTTGGCTGGAGCAAACTTAACTCAGGCAAACCTAACTAATGTAAACTTGCAAAATGCAAATCTCCAGGGAGCTAAACTCCGGGGAGTAAGTCTGGATAAACTCGATTTGTCAGGCTTGAATCTCGCTGATGCGGATTTAGCTGGAGTATACCTGGGAGAGGCAAACCTTAGAAAAACCTGTTTGCGAGGAGCAAATCTAGAGAGAGCAACACTCCAAAAAGCAGATTTGATAAAGGCTAATCTGGATGGAGCCAACTTGAAGAAAGCAATCTTAACTAATGCCAATATGTATGGAGCGAACATCCAGAATGTGGACTTTAGCGGTGCGATAATGCCTGATGGAGAACGCTACAAACCGGAAGCCTCCGATACAACACCTGCTAAACAAGAAGCATCGTTACCAACACAAATACCCATGACACGCAAAGTAATTCGCACCGAGAACGCACCAGCACCAGTCGGACCGTATAATCAAGCGATCGCTGCCAGCGGTCAGATGATCTTCGTCGCCGGTCAAATTGCCATCGATCCCAGAATCGGCGATATTGTCTACACCGACGATGTAGCTAAGCAAACAGAACAGGTGATGGCTCATCTTGAAGCGATTCTCTCTGCTGCTGGGGCTAAATTTGAAAATGTGGTAAAAACCACCGTTTTTCTCAAAGATATGAATGATTTTGCTGCGGTTAACGCAGTTTATGCTAAATATTTTGACGCAGAGACAGCCCCCGCCCGTGCCTGCGTAGAAGTATCCCGTCTCCCGAAGGATGTGCTGGTAGAAATTGACTGCATTGCGGTGATTTAAGACCGACAGCGCCAAGCGCGATCGCATTGTCGGTAAGCACAGCTCGCTACTCTAACCTACGCCTGTATAGCCTGCAATCGATTGGTAGAAGGGTTTGCCTAAAAAGCACTCCCCGCGAACTGCTATGATAATAGTTATCATTATTAAAATAATCTCGGCATTCTGAGAACCTGCCATGTCATCGGAGATACTGCGCCGCATGGTGCGAATCCATGTCTGCACAGTCGCTCACTTAATCTAGAAAGAGCAATGAACAATCTTACAGCACCTAAACAAAACCTGATTCCGGATATTCCTAAACGGGGAATGCCGGTCACGATCGTTACAGGCTTTTTAGGCAGTGGTAAAACAACGCTGCTTAACCATATTTTGCATAATTGTCAAGACTTAAAGGTAGCAGTTTTAGTTAATGAGTTGGGCGATATTAATATCGATAGCCAGCTATTGATTTCCGTCGAGCAAGATATGATCGAACTAACAAATGGCTGTATTTGTTGCACCATCAACGATGGATTGCTCGATGCAGTTTATCGAGTGATGGAAAGAAGCGATCGCATCGATTACTTAATTGTCGAAACAACCGGAATCGCCGATCCATTACCCATTGCCTTAACGTTTATTAGTACAGATTTGCGCGAGCTAACCAGGCTCGATTCTATCTTGACTTTGGTGGATGTGGAGACATTTACACCAGAGCATTTTGAAAGTGATGCCGCCCTCAATCAGATTTCTTATGGTGACATCATTCTGCTAAACAAAGCAGATTTGGTTCCAGAAGCGCAAGTCAACGAATTGGAAGAATACATCCGCACAATGAAAGTAGGGGCGAGAGTTTTGCGAACCTCCTACGGACAAGTTCCTCTGCCATTAATTTTAGATGTGGGATTTTCCCAAGCGGAATCTTATCTAGCTAAAGAAGAATCCAGCCATCATCACCATCACGATCATTCCCACCACTTAGAAAATGATGGTTTCATGTCATTTTCTTTCCAAAGCGATCGCCCTTTCATTTTAGAGAAATTTCAATATCTTTTAACTGACCAATTGCCAGATGATGTTTTTCGCGCCAAAGGGTTACTCTGGTTTAAGGAGAGCAGTTTGCGTCACATCTTTCAACTGTGTGGCAAACGGATTGAGATGAAAACAGACAAGTGGACTTCTCAGAAAAGCAATCAGCTGGTATTTATTGGGCGTAACTTGAATGTAGCCCAAATTCAACAGCAGTTAAAAAACTGCCTTGAGTAAATAAAATAGGTATTGCGTCTTATGTCAACCTCAACGATTTCTGCACCTACTACTATCGGAATTGGTGGAACCGTTCGGGAATATCTCTGGTCTTGGGAAGGGCAACAATTGCCGATAGTTTATGAAACTCTAGGCAAAGGAGCTCCCATATTACTTTTGCCAGCTTTCAGCACCGTTTCCACACGCTCGGAAATGCGCGGACTGGCAGATTTATTATCATCTCAGTTTCAAGTCGTCGCCCTCGATTGGCCTGGTTTTGGGCGATCGCCTCGTCTACCTTTAAACTACCAACCCACCTTATACCAGCAATTTCTGCAAGATTTTGTCAGAAATGTTTTTGATACGCCAGTAGCCATCGTAGCTGCTGGACACGCTGCTGGTTACGCGATGCAACTAGCGCAGCAACAACCGCCCGTTTTGTCGCGGATTGTTTTAGCGGCTCCCACTTGGCGCGGGCCATTTCCGACAATGATGGGTAAACAGCAAGGGTGGTTTGCAACGCTGAGAAATGTAGTGCGATCGCCCATTTTAGGACAAGCTCTCTACAAGCTAAACACCACCGAATCCTTCATTAGCTTGATGTATCGTCGCCATGTCTATGTTGAACCTGACTCGCTGAGTCCTACCCGACTCGAACAAAAGTTGCAGACAGCACATCAACCAGGAGCGCGTTTTGCTCCCGCCGCCTTCGTCACCGGAGGTTTAGATCCGGTTAATCATCGAGACGATTTTCTCGCCTGGTTTCAGCCTTTACCGTTACCAGTGATGGTAGTCATTGGCGAACAAGCGCCGCCGAAATCAAAGGAAGAAATGGAAGCAATGGCTAATGTCCCAGGAGTGCAGACAGTCAGGCTTCCCGGTTCGTTGGGATTACATGAAGAGTACGCAGATGCTGTAGGCGCTGCTATCTTGCAATTTTTGATGGGTGAATGAGCGCGATCGCCTTGACTCAGCTTCCTATAGATAGAGCGATCGCCAATTTAGTGAGGAGTTAGAACTTTAGAGCGATCGCTTTATCTCATCAAATTGCTCCCAGCGTCAACACCCCTGACGGCATATCTACAATTCACTGCCGAGTTTTTAACCACTGACGACCGAGTAAAATTTCCGGTACTCCATCCCCAACATGGACAGGAATATCAAACTCTTGTCCATCTATCCGCACCTTTCCCACATAGATATCGAAACTTGTATCCCCCTGTGCTGTTCTCATGGTTCGGTTAGTTACATAAGTCCAATCTAGCCCTTCTAAATCCTGGTCATTAATGGCTAACCAAGCTGAGAAACCCGTATCTAACATAGCATCAACTGGTAGTTCTAATCCTTCAGTAGCAATTAAATCAATTTCAAAAAATAGCTCATCATCATCGCCCAAGTTGCCCTGGATCATATCGTTCCAGATACCCCTGTTTCATTAATCCGGAAAAGGTACAGCTTAGCATTCCGGTGCTTTTCTTGCGCCTTCTGCGTAGCAACTTCTTCATCCTTATCAATGAAATAATCTCCACTATCAGGTTCAACCGATATATACCAGTTGTAATGAGTCTCGATCAGCTCAGGCTGAACTCTTTTAAAAATTACCTCGCACCGCTGACGAAATGCTTCTCTTTCAGTTTTCCTGGCTTGCTTCTTTTCTTCTGACCACTGGATTTCCGGAAAGATTCTACCTCGACGCGCTTTTGCAGTAGGCTTTGTTTCAGTCATTGTTTTTTCCTCCTTTATCTGTTTTCTAATTATCGTTAAATTTTAGATAAAAATATATCTTGTTAAGGAAGGCGCGAAATGCTTCACGAGCAATACCGCTTTGCGCCCTCACCCTTCCTCTGGGTTGCCGCTCATAATGTAATAATGATAATCATTATTACAAAACCAGAGGAATTCATCATGGTACAAGCGCCGACAAACACCATTCCCGTCACCGTTCTCACCGGATACCTGGGTGCGGGGAAGACGACGCTCTTAAATCGCATCCTGACTCACGAACACGGGCTGAAGGTGGCGGTGATTGTCAATGAGTTCGGGGAAGTCGGGATTGATAACCAACTGATTGTCAATACCGATGAAGAAATCTTTGAGATGAACAACGGCTGCATCTGCTGTACGGTGCGCGGCGACTTGATTCGGATTATCAGCAACTTGATGAAGCGGCGGAACAAGTTTGACCATTTGGTGATTGAAACTACCGGACTCGCCGATCCTGCGCCGGTGATTCAAACATTTTTTGTGGATGAGGATATGCGCGATCGCGTCCAGTTAGACGCTGTAGTGACAGTTGTAGATGCTCTTCACATCTGGAATCACTGGGAGGCGGATGAAGCGCAGGAACAGATTGCCTTTGCCGATGTGATTTTGCTTAACAAAACTGACTTGGTGACACCAGAACAACTTGATGAGCTTGAAAAGCGGATTCGCTCAATGAATGCGATCGCAAAAATCTATCGCACCCGCAACTCCGAGCTAGATATGGAGGCACTTTTAGGAGTAAAAGCATTTGACTTAAATCGGGCGTTGGAAATTGACCCACAATTTTTAAATGAAGATGCCCACGAACACGATGAAACGGTGTATTCAATTGCTTTGGTTGAATCGAAACCACTTAACTTTGAAAAGCTCAACAATTGGATAAGTTACCTATTGCAAACTCAGGGTCAAGATATCTTTCGGATGAAAGGCATTCTCAATATTGCTGGCGAAGACCGCCGTTATGTATTCCAAGGCGTACATATGCTATTTGAGGGAAACCCTGACCGCGCCTGGAAACCCGACGAAGAACGCAAAAATGAACTCGTTTTCATCGGTCGCAATCTCAACGAATCCCAACTAAAAGAGGACTTTCAAGGATGCCTAGCGTAAAGGAACCACTGCTTAAATTGGCGAAGCAAGGAACCCTCTCCGATTACGTAACAGTTGTTGCTTGGTCGCCCGATGGCACAATAGCAGCAAGTTCCGCCGCTGGAGAAGTGATGCTTTTGCACAGTGAGGAAACCACCCTCTTACAATCAGCTAACGGTAACTCTGTAGACTGTTTAGCTTTTTCTAAAGACGGGCAATTTTTAGCAGCAGGAGGACAAGATGGAGGGGTGAATATTTGGCAATTAAATGCTGGGGAATTAATTGCAAGTTTGAAAAATGCACCCACTTGGGTTGACCAGATGGCTTGGAGTCCCAGCAGTAATTTGTTGGCTTTCAGTTTGGGGCGCTTCGTACAAGTTTGGGATGCCGATCAACGCGAAATTGCCGCAACTCTAGATTTTGCCGAATCTTCCGTTTTAAATATTAATTGGCATCCCAACGGTCAGGGGTTAACAGTTGGCGGCTATCAAGGGGTGAAAATTTGGAATCCCCAAGATTGGGACGACGATCCCTATATGATGTCGATTGATTCTGCTAGTTTAGCGATCGCTTGGTCGCCTGATGGCAAATACCTCGCCTCTGGCAATCTAGATCGCACCATCACCGTCTTAGAGTGGAACAATCCCCACCCCTGGATTATGCGAGGCTTTCCCGGTAAAATTCGCCACCTAGCTTGGTCGCAAGCACTGACAAAAACAGGTGCGCCCCTCTTAGCCAGCGCCAGCGCCGAATGTATTGTCGTCTGGGAAAAGCACCCAGATGTCTCTCGCGCTTGGGAAGGTCGAGTGATAGAAAGGCATACAGAAGTCGTACAAGCCATTACTTTTCAACCAAACACCTTCCTCCTAGCTTCAGCATCGGAAGATGGCTGCGTGTGTCTGTGGCACAGAGCCAAGAGCATAGCCCAAAACCTCTCTGGCGCACCTGACGGCTTTTCCTGCCTTGCATGGCATCCCCAAGGGCATCAACTCGCCGCCGGGGGGAACAACGGCGAAATACTAATTTGGTCGCCAAGCCAACGCGGTCAAGGATTTGGTCGCCGTTGAGCGAAACTTAGCTGACTGTTTATTGGCTATAATGCCATCAAAAACTGTCAGCTTTTAAATTATGAACAAAACTGCTCTGGCAATGCTAGCCTGCCCTGTAATTTTGGCATCAATGTTACTGTTAGCTAATGCAGCACAAGCCGCTGAAGCTTCAAATGCCATGCTGTCTGCACCAACTGCACATGCACAAGTTGTTGTAGCGGATCAACAAGTTCCCGCATCTGTGCAACCGAGTAATCCGATCAAAGACCAAATGGGTTGCAGATGCGCTGCTTGCACAAAGGCTTTGAGTCAAATGCAAGGTCAGTTTACCCTTTAGTCAGGATGCAGAGGCGGCGATGCGCTAACCCCCATCACCGCCTCCACTGTTTCATTTGTCGCAAAATCTTTGTCGAACGATTAGCTGTTCCCGCCTGAGTCAAAATTCCTTGGGAAGGACTAAACAGCAAGGCTAGTAAAAACAATCCAGAGACAACTAACACAATTGCTGGTCCAGATGGGACATTCAAGTAATAGCTAATATACAAACCGCTGACACTAGCAATTACGGCAATTATTGCACCTAATCCCATCATTAGGTGCAATTCTTTTACTAATAAATAGGCAGTAATACCAGGGCCAATTAACAGGGATACGACTAAGACAACTCCCACCGCTTGCATACTAGCAATGATAGTGAGAGTAATCGCCGCCATCAATCCACAATGAATGAAATTACCCGGCAATCCGATAGCCTGAGCGCCTAACGGATCGAAAGTATAAAATAAAAGTTCTTTATAAAAAAGCTTGACTAACAATAAAACAATAATAGTAATAATGAAAGTTCTCAGAGCATCTGCACTGGTTACGCCTAAAATATCTCCGAATAGAAAACTATTCAAATCCAATTTACTTCTCAAAAGAGTAATCAGAGTAACACCCAAAGCAAAGAAACCAGAATAAACCAAACCCAATGCGGCATCAATCTTCACTCGTGATTGAGACTGAATCCAGGCAACCACAAAAGTGCTGATAGTACCTGAAATAAAAGCACCAACGAGAATATCAACACCCAAAAAGAATGCGATCGCTAGTCCCGGTAAAACCGAATGAGCGATCGCATCCCCCAGTAATGCCATACGTTGGACAATCAAATAACTGCCCACCACAGAGCAAAGAACGCCTACCATAACCGCAGTAGCGATCGCCTGACGCATAAACTCAAAACTCAATGGTTCAATTAGCCAGTTAGCCATTAGTTATTAGTCATTGGTTATTAGGAATTCAATCAAAACTCTATTCAAGTAGCAAACCAATTCAAATTGTAGCCATAAGCTTCTTGAATATTAGCAGCAGTAAACACTTTCTGACGCGAACCAGTCGCAATTAACTGTTTATTCAATAACAAAAAATTATCATATTGACTCAAACTTTCACCCAAATCGTGACTAATAACCAAAAGAGTTTTCCCAACCGCCTTCAGTTCCGCAAAAATAGCAAAAATAACTTCTTCCGTCTTCTTATCAATCCCGACAAATGGCTCATCAAAAAAGAATAACTCAGCTTCCTGTGCAAGACTTCGTGCCAAAAATACCCGTTGCTGCTGTCCCCCCGACAACTCCCCAATCTGCTTTTTTCGCAAATCCAGCATCCCTACTCGCCGCAACGCCGCCGCCACAACTTCCTCAGATTGACAAGTGGGTTGGCGAAACCAACCTGTATGACGAGTCCGCGCCATCATCACCACATTCCAAGCCGTAATCGGATAATCCCAGTCTATTTGCGATCGCTGCGGCACATACGCCACCTGCTGCAACTGCTGTTTCAGTGAACGGGCGCGAAACTTCACTACTCCACTCCTTGCCGGAATCAAGCCCAGAATCGCCTTAAGCATCGTACTCTTACCCGCTCCATTCGGCCCAATCACTCCCACCACTTGCCCTGGTTCCAAACGGAAACTGACATTCTCTAACGCGCAAACTCCCCGGTAGTTGACAGCTAAATGCTGAACCTCTAACATGACCTGTTATACTTGATAATGATTATCATTTTTATTAAAACATCAATTCGCTAGGAATGTTACAGAACATGAAATTAAACTTGAAAATTATCGGAGTAGCGATCGTCTTTGGACTAATGGGGTGTAATTCAGCACCAGTTGACCCAATTAGCATACCGACAAATACCAACAAGAATCAGCCGCAAGTCGTAGCAACCACCGATATTCTGTGTGACTTAACACAAGAAATTGCCCAAAACACGATCGATCTCACCTGCTTAATTAATCCTGGCACCGATCCGCACCTGTATCAACCGAAACCAGAAGATCGAAAAGTCATTGAGAACGCCAAACTGATTCTCTACGCAGGCTATGATTTTGAACCAGGTTTAATTAAATTAATCCAAGCAACTAAAAATCCAGCCCTCAAAATTGCCGTGAATGAGATTGCCGTTCCCAACCCCGAACCATTTCAGGAGAATGGCGAAACCGTTCCCGATCCTCACGTTTGGCACGATGCCAAAAATGGCATCCGGATTGTGGAAACCATACGCAGCAACTTGGAAAAATTAGCCCCCAGCAATGCGGTACTTTATAACAGCAACGCCGAAAAAATAACAAGTGAACTTCGGCAGGTAGATAGTTGGATTAAAACTCAAGTTGCCACAATTCCCCCCACTCAACGCAAATTAGTTACAACTCATGATGCCCTAGGTTACTATGTCAAAGCTTACGGCTTGTCTTTTGAAGGGGCTTTGGGTGGACTGAGTACGGAAGAAAAACCCACCGCCGCACGAGTGAAAGCACTCGTTAAAGACATCAAAAACGTTGGTGTCCCCACAATTTTTGCAGAAACAACAACGAACCCCAGACTGATTGAAGCGGTAGCTAAAGAGGCGAATGTCAAAGTTTCAGACAGAGAACTATTTGCCGATAGTCTCGGTGCATCAGGAACCGAAGGCGAAAATTACCAGGGAATGCTGATTGCCAATACGCGCACCCTTGTCGAAGGATTGGGAGGAAAATATACTCCTTTAAAGGCGAAAAATTATAGTCAGCCTTAATAAATAAGGCAGGCAATCACCCTACTTAACGTAGATTTTCAAGCTAACAATTCATCTACCGCTACACTAAATCCTGTGAGTACCAATTGCGTACTTACCACATCACCAGTGTTAAACCCTAATGTCTGACTTTGAGTAATTAACAACACCCGACGACTTTCAGGAAATACCAGCCAAACTTCCTCACAACCCGATTCTAAATACTCGCTTGCTTTAGCAAACAAATCCTCGGCTGAATCGGTTGGAGAAGCGATTTCAGCAATTAGCGGCGGACTTTGTGGTAAGGCTCCTGCCTCACCAAACTGCGCTACCAATTCCGCTGTGAGATAGGATACATCAGGACGACGACCCTGCTTCAAAGTCCGACAGGGAAGTTCTACAACAACCTCTCCTCCTTGTCCAGATTGGGTAATGGAATTTCCCCAGTAAAGAACCAACTTACCCTGAACCCGACTGTGTTTTACCGTCATTCCCGTTTTCTCCACAAGTTGTCCATCTACCCACTCCATGTATTCGGGGGGGTTAGTCATAAAGTCTTCTAGAGAGAAGCTTTCGGTTACAGTAGCGATCGCCATAGTCATCTACTCGCTTTGGTCAGATACTAATATTATGACAGGCTGCACATTGCAGATACCCCCAACTTCCCGATCAAAAGAAGTTGGGGGTATCTATTGTCTAAAAATTACGAAACATTATTAACGAACCCTAACTGTTTCGCACTCCAAACGAGGTGCAGTTAATTGGGATATCATTTCATCTGGAAAATGTTTATCTATAATGTCAGGAATTTCTGTAGCGTCAATCCGAGTGTAGCGGGTTTTGTCTGGCATAACGATATTTGGACCAGCTTTGCAACGCTTCATACAGCCAGTTCCTTTAATCGTAACCTGGTTGTCCAAGCCGCGATCGCGCAAACCTTCTTCCAAAGCCTGACAAACTTTATTAGCCCCCAACTTGCAACAATCTGACTTTTTACACACCAAGATTGTCGCTTTGACGCCGGAAGGTAGAGGTAATTTTTTAGCAGGTGCAGGCGTTTCTTGAATCGCCTCTACTTGTGCAACTTCCTGAAATTGGCTGGGAGGAACACCGGGTTTAACCAGATAAGCTTTTTGTTTGACTTCGCCGCTTTTCAACTTGAGCTTGGTTTCGCCAAAAACCTCAACCCAAGTACCGGGTGTCACTGCTGAGCGAAACAGGGAAATTCGAGCTTCTTTGGCAAGCTTGATCTGACATTCACCCTCTGAAGTTGCGAGTCTCAAATATTTAATTTTATAGCCATCTTCCATGACAAAACCGAGTAACCATCCCTCAAGCCGGAATTCGGAAATGTTGTGTTTAAACTTACTCATACTTTTTTAAAACCTCTTTTAATTTTCTTTTGGATCGTTACTCGTCTGCCAGCAGCGTTCCAGATGGCTCACTAACTCGCCGCGCGGTGCGGTTAACTGCCTGACAACACTCCACAGCTGAATCGCTGCTGTAGTGCTGTAAACCTCAACCAGCAAGGGCTGGTCAACCGCACACCCACAGGCAATTCCTAACTCTCGCAAGCGGTAATAAACTTGCCACCGACACGCTCTATTCACCTCAACAACCTTGCCTGTTTCTGGTTGTGGCTCGATTGGCTCTATTGGATTCATTCGTTCCCACAGACGCGAAAAATTAGCATTGTGTGTGACTTCCCTTAACTAGCTAGCCTTTCCGATAATTCCCTGATGTAGGGAATTTTTCCAATTCCACCCTAGATACTACATATAACTCAAACGACAACAATTCTCAACTAGCTTAACTGAAAATTTAATTGTTTGAGAGAAATAGGCAAAGATACAACCGAATAACCCAGTGCTTGCTGCGGATGCGGGTCAAACTGGCTCAGACTATAGTTAGACGCCAAAATTGGTTTAGCGTGATAAACTTACTCCATTGGCAACAACCGTTGCTTATTGAGAGGAGAACACAACGATGTCCGAAACTCAGAGTGTATTGCGCTCCTTCGGTCAGGTTTATGACAATCCGGTGTTGCTGGATCGCAGTATCACCGCGCCGGTTTGTGAAGGCTTCAACATTGCTCTAGCGAGTTTTCAGGCGCTGTACCTGCAATATCAAAAGCATCATTTTGTGGTCGAAGGTTCGGAATTTTATATGCTGCACGAGTTCTTCAGCGAAAGCTACGAACAGGTGCAGGGACACGTTCATGATATTGGCGAACGTTTGGATGGACTCGGTGGCGTGCCAGTAGCTGGCTTTGCCAAGCTAGCAGAACTGTGCTGCTTCACGCCAGAAGATGAAGGGGTATTTTCTTGCCGCCTGATGGTGGAACACGACTTAGTCGCCGAGCAAGCGATGATTCAGCTAATCCGGCGTCAGGCAGGACAAGCAGAAAGTTTGGGCGATCGCGCTACCCGCTATTTGTACGAAACAATCTTGCTGAAAACCGAAGAGCGGGCTTATCATCTGGCTCACTTCCTCGCTAAAGACAGCTTGACCTTGGGTTTTGTCCAGAGTACGAATAATTAGCTGCCTCTTGAATCCAGTTGAGGTAAGCTAGATGTAGCCAAAATATGCAGGCTGCTAAAATTTTCAGCGCCTAACCTGCGGTTCTTTAAGACAGAGAGTAACACTAACTGAGCAGAGAGAAGATATCTTCTCTCTGCTTGCTTATTATGAAGTTTTAAAGGATCTTATTAAGTTGTAGGGAACAATTTATCTTAAGTTTATTGAAATTAGTTGTCAACTAGCCTAAAAGACAGATTTCTTGGCTTCCATACATCATGAGAGCCGAGGAGTTTCAGAATCTAGGGGCGGGTGTGACCTAATAACGGTAGAGACGCGATCGCCTTGTCTCTACAACCAATAGCCTCACTCAAACCACCCTATCGAGGGTCGTGGGGTTGTACCAACAAGACACTCGCCAGTTGACATAAAAGAAGTTGCACAAACCTTTAGTCATCAAATCTTAGACAAATTAGCAAAAACCACTACCAAGCACAGGGAAGAAAGCCCTTAAAATAATCTGGACTTAAAACAGTCACGCTAGGACAAACAACTATGCCCCGCCGCCAGGACATCCACAAAATTCTGTTATTAGGCTCTGGTCCGATTGTGATTGGACAAGCCTGCGAGTTTGACTATTCAGGCACTCAAGCCTGTAAGGCGCTCCGGGAGGAAGGATATGAAGTAGTGCTGGTGAACTCGAATCCAGCCAGCATTATGACCGACCCGGAAACTGCTGACCGTACCTATATTGAACCGTTGACGCCAGAAATCGTAGAAAAGGTGATCGCCAAAGAACGACCTGACGCCTTATTGCCAACGATGGGAGGTCAGACAGCTCTGAATCTAGCCGTCGCTCTTGCCAAAAATGGAGTATTGGAAAAGTACGGTGTTGAGTTAATCGGAGCCAAATTACCAGCTATTGAGAAAGCCGAAGACCGCCTACTGTTTAAGGAAGCGATGGCGAAAATTGGGGTGCCAGTTTGTCCGTCGGGAATTGCTAATACATTAGAAGAATCGAAGGCGATCGCGTCCCAAATTGGCACCTATCCCTTAATTATCCGCCCTGCTTATACCCTGGGCGGCACCGGCGGCGGTATTTCCTACAACCAGGAAGAATTTGAAGAAATGGCTCAGGGCGGTCTGGATGCCAGCCCGGTGTCGCAAATTCTCATCGAACAGTCGCTGCTGGGTTGGAAAGAGTACGAACTAGAAGTCATGCGCGATTTGGCAGATAACGTCGTGATTATCTGCTCGATTGAGAACCTTGACCCGATGGGCATCCACACCGGCGACTCGATTACCGTAGCACCCGCGCAAACGCTCACCGATAAGGAATACCAGCGGTTGCGGGATGCGTCGATTAAAATTATCCGCGAGATTGGGGTAGAAACCGGCGGCTCGAATATTCAGTTTGCGGTTAATCCCCTCACTGGCGACCTGATTGTAATTGAGATGAACCCCCGCGTTTCCCGCAGTTCTGCCTTGGCTTCTAAGGCGACGGGGTTCCCGATTGCCAAGATAGCGGCGAAGTTGGCGGTAGGCTATACCCTCGACGAAATTCCCAACGATATCACCAAGAAGACCCCGGCATCCTTTGAGCCGACAATTGACTATGTGGTGACGAAAGTACCCCGATTTGCCTTTGAGAAATTTCCCGGTTCTCAGGCCATCCTGACGACGCAGATGAAGTCGGTGGGAGAAGTAATGGCGATTGGGCGGACGTTCTGCGAGTCGTTCCAGAAAGCGTTAAGAGGCTTGGAAACGGGTCGCACTGGTTGGGGATGCGACAAGAGCGAGAAATTGCCGAGTTTGGAGCAAATTCGTTCTGGACTGCGGACGCCTCATCCAGACAGAATTTTTACCGTTCGTCATGCCATGTTGATGGGGATGACGGTAGAGGAAATCTATGAACTGACGGGAATCGATCCGTGGTTCCTAGATAAGATGCAACAACTGTTGGAAACAGAGAAGTTCCTGAAGCGAAGCAAGCTGAAAGACCTGACGAAAGAAAAGCTGTGGGACATCAAGCGGCAAGGTTTTAGCGATCGCCAGATCGCCTACGGCACCAAAACAACAGAAGATGAAGTCCGCACCTACCGGAAGAATTTGGGCGTTGTACCCGTCTACAAAACCGTGGATACCTGTGCGGCGGAATTTGAGGCGCTGACTCCTTATTACTACTCGACTTACGAGGAAGAATCGGAGGTATTGCCTTCTACTAAGCGCAAGGTGATGATTTTAGGCGGTGGTCCGAACCGGATTGGACAGGGGATTGAGTTTGACTACTGTTGTTGTCATGCGGCTTATGCCTTATCCAAAGAAGGGTTTGAGACGATTATGGTCAATTCAAACCCGGAGACAGTTTCCACCGATTATGATACGAGCGATCGCCTCTACTTTGAGCCGCTGACGAAAGAAGATGTCCTCAATATCATCGAGGTGGAACAGCCAGAAGGGATTATTGTCCAGTTTGGGGGTCAGACGCCGCTAAAATTGGCTTTGCCATTGCAGGCATATCTGCAATCCCACCCCGAAATTACCGCTAAAATTTGGGGAACCTCGCCAGATTCGATTGACACCGCCGAAGACCGAGAGCGATTTGAAAAAATCCTGCGGGAACTCGATATCAAGCAGCCAGCGAACGGAATTGCTCGAAGTTATGAAGACGCCTTAGTTGTCGCGCAGCGCATTGGCTACCCCGTCGTGGTGCGTCCTTCTTATGTATTGGGAGGACGGGCGATGGAAATTGTCTACTCTGATGAGGATTTGCAGCGCTACATGATGTATGCGGTGCTGGTGGAACCCGATCATCCCATCTTGATCGACAAGTTTCTGGAAAATGCGATTGAGGTAGATGTGGATGCGATCGCTGACCACACTGGCACGGTCGTGATTGGCGGCATCATGGAGCATATCGAACAAGCAGGCATTCACTCTGGGGATTCTGCCTGTTCCTTGCCCCATACTTCCCTATCGGAAGCGGTCTTGGATACCATTCGTACCTGGACTTTCGATCTCGCCAAATCCCTCAAGGTGATTGGGTTGATGAATATCCAGTTTGCAGTTCAAGGGGAACAAGTTTACATTCTAGAAGCCAACCCCAGAGCTTCGCGCACCATCCCTTATGTCTCCAAAGCGACTGGAGTGCCCCTAGCAGCCCTGGCGTCCCGAATTATGGCAGGTGCCACGCTGGAATCCCTCGGCTTGACAGAGGAGGTGCTGCCGCGTCACGTTGCCGTCAAGGAAGCCGTGCTGCCTTTTGAGAAATTTCCCGGTGCTGACACCCTTCTGGGGCCAGAAATGCGCTCGACGGGAGAAGTGATGGGGATTGACGTGGATTTCGGAAGAGCGTTTGCTAAGGCGGCGTTAGCAGCGGGACAGCGGTTGCCCTTATCTGGCACGGTGTTCGTCTCGATGAACGACCGGGACAAGGCGGCGGCGGTGCCGGTGGTCAGAGATTTGATTGAATTGGGCTTTCATATTGTCGCCACCGTCGGCACGCGCAAAGTGCTGCGGGAACATGGGCTAGAGGTGGATGTGGTGCTGAAACTGCATGAGGGGCGTCCTCACGTTCTGGATGCGATCAAAAATAACAAGATTCAGCTAATTATCACCACACCTTCTGGGGAAGAAGCACAGGCGGATGGACGCTTGATTCGTCGCAGCGCACTCACTTACAAAATACCCATGATCACGACGATTGCAGGTGCCAAAGCCACTGCGGCAGCGATTCGCGCCTTGCAGTCAGCTCCTTTGGAGGTGAAAGCACTGCAAGACTATATCGGCATCGGCAACTAGATGTCAGATGCCCTTAGGGAAATTCGCAATGATTCCTAGGGGATTTTACGCAAGCTTGCTTACACAAACCTGTTTTCTTGAAGAAAACGGGTTTGCGCTCTTTCAAAACTAAGCCGAAAACCGGGCAAATGCGATCGCTTCCTTACTTAAGTCGGGTTTTGAAAGAGCGAAGCATCCGCGTTCTTGCACCCTTTCACGTTCCAAATGTCAAGCTTGTCATCCCAGCAACCTGCAATAATCTGTGGCAATTTATTGGCAAATGTTATGAATTATGGGGGATAGGTATAGATTTATTGCACAAATGCTTCGCCCTCGTAAAGGCAACGGTTCGGAGTAACTTATCTAAGATTTTTTGCCAGTCACAGAAATTACTAATTAATTTAATTGTCACCAAATCATCAGATTCGCCTTCTATCTAGAAGCGTGGATTTCCAACTACTTTTTTAGGCAATTTGGTAGAAACTTGACTGGAAAGGCACATTGCTCAAAGGGAATATCGCATGACTAAGGTATCATAATTTACACGGCAACTTGGCTCGGTGTTTCCCCTAACGCGACCGAGCCGATGCGATCGCCAAATAGCCGAGTCATTGCAGCATACGCTGTGTGCTACGCAACACGATCGCTACATAGGCGATCGCACAAAGTACCTCAGATTGGTTAAAGTTAAACGCTCTTCCTCCGAGTCTGATAGATGAGTGCCCGGAACGATCCCAGCTATTTTTGCAATGCCAACAAATTGAACCTCAGACAAAAACAACCGTAAAGTTTTTTCGAGCGAGTTCCAGCAAGGAATCGATACAGGACTTACGCGCCTATACATATAGCGTTTTTTCGGGTTCAATCCCCCTGTGGTTGCCCTCAGATGTCGCGCAAGTTGCGTAAGTCCGGCGCTACTTAAGTAGAGTTAGTATAAAGAAATATAAGTATTCACTTTTATTTTACTGGTTAAACCTAAAAAATAGTTTCTAGAACCCATGCATCATCAGACATCTGGATGAGGATGAGTTTGTTGGGTTTCCGTAACTTGATGAACCCCCGAATTCACGTAAATTTTTAGTGGAGATTGCACCAGCGATCGCAGTCCAATGTTATTTTTATAATGGGTCTACTTAAGCTAATGATGTTGAGGTAAGAAATGCAATACTCCAATCCTAAAAGATTACACCTAGAGATCCTTGAAGATGAATCAACAGATAATCTAGATAAATCCTTAGAAGCAATTTTGGCTCAGCTAGAGCAAAATAACCAATTTATAACTGAATATCCGGATTTCGAGGAACTGGGGTTGAAGCATATTAGTCGTAACAAGAGGGCAGTAATAGAGAGAATGATTGCCCTCTGCCTATTCAAGTCCAAACTAAAGCCTAATGAAAGCAGGACAGAGTTTGAATGTGCCTAATGAGAAATCTCTCCAGCGACTTAGAGACTTGATCTTGCACGTTGTAGAGGCAGATACAGATAACTTCGTTGAATTAGCAGAAATTGCTGGATTAAATCCCGTTAAAGATTTCGCGGGTGCTAATCTAAGTGGCGTTGACCTACATGGTGCCGACTTGAGCGGTGCTATTTTGCTCGGTACAATGCTGCTGGGTGCCAACCTCATTGGTGCCGATCTCGCGGGTGCCAAGCTGAGTAAAGCCAACTTGAATATGGCTGATTTGAGTGGTGCCAATTTGCTCAGTGCCAATCTTAACAGAGCTGACGCCATCAAAATCTGTTTGATGGGTGCCAACTTGATTGGTGCTAACCTCAACAGTGCCAACTTGCTGTGTGCCCAACTGAATGAGGCTCAAATGATTGGAGCCGACCTTTGTCGTGCCAACTTGGTTGATGCTTCCTTGTGTAATGTCAACCTTAGTGAGGCGAACTTGAGTTATGCTATCCTGCGTCGTGCCGACCTGAGTAGTGGCACGTTGATAGGGGCAAACTTGATGGGTGCCGACTTAAGCGGCGCTGACCTGCGTCGTGCCAATTTGAGCGATGCTGATTTAGCGACTGTAAAAGTGGAAAAGGCTCGATTTGGACAGAACACAGGACTTTCAGAAACGATAAAGCGTGACTTGAAGCGGCGAGGGGCAATCTGGCTTTGATGTTCGCGCTCGTCGTTGCTCCTCCAAAATCGCTTCCCGAATGCGCCACAACTAAGTTTTATAATACTTTTCGGTTAACCTCTCTCCAAAGAGTTTGGTTTGCCTGATAGCTGGCGACTCCGCCAATCCAGAAGCAAGATTGGGCGATCGCTAGTTTACCATTGGGGCGAACGTAGTGAATGCGGAAGCGATCGCATCCCAAACGCCAAAACGCTCAAAAACACCAACCCGATTACCCCCGCCAAAGGATTCTTGTCAACACCAGTAATCCAGTCGGACACCCGACCAGAAAATTGCACCAGATTCCCCACATTAATCATGTAATATCCCCAAACCAAACCAGCGTGCAGACCAATCGAGAGTCCCAGACGCCCCTTGCTTCGGCGCTTCGCCCAAACCAGCGTTAATCCCAGCAGCAACAACCCTGGAAATCCCGGCAAAGTCCGAAAAATCTCCCTAAGCGGCTTCAGAAAATGTAGCAGCGCAAAGATAAAAGCATCTGCCAAAAGAGATACGCGGGGGCGATAATCCCGTTCCAACTCATCTAGCAGCCAGCCTCGGAATACCAATTCCTCTGCAAAACCGATACCCAGAGCGCTCGCCAACCCTTCTAAAATCAGTTTGGGTAATGGAATTGTCGCAGGCTGCCACACCAGCCAACCCAATAGCCCCTCCAGCCCAAATAGACTGAAAGTAATCAATCCGCCAATACCAAGTCCAAAGAAAAGTTCTTTGGCATTTTGCCGCGTTCCTTGTAAACCATAGCTTCGCAGCAGATGGGGTTGCTGATAGACTTTCTGACCCCACCACCGAACAAGCAGGAGAAACGCTGCAAACAACAGCCCCATCGTCAGGATGGTGACTAAGTTGGGATCTTTACTCAAGAGTAAGTAAATTGGTGCAGCTACCGGCAACCAGAGCAAGAGTAAACTCAGCACAAAACAGCCTAGCCGCGCCGGTGCCGGGTACTGGGCTAAACGGACAAAGTTTATTTTTAACAACCTCTTGCCTCTTACTTGTTGCCTGGGCGTATCTTATTCGTCTGGTTCAATGGTGCTGGTCAATCCTTGGTTATTCAAAGTTTCGCTATAGAACTCCGCATGCTCCAAGGCGCAAGTAATCACTAGAGCCAGCCCATTGGTATGAGCTTCCATCATGATACTGACAGCCTGAGGTTGCGTGATCCCAGGCACCGTCGTTATCAAAACCTGCACCACGTACTCCATTGGGTTGAAGTCATCATTATGGAGCAACACACGATAACGAGGCGCGAGTTTACGGACTGTTGAACGCTTTTCTACGGTTTCGACAGACACTGCTCTCCCCTCTTGCTTACTGATCTACGATTGATAAATGCTACTTGAACTCTCCCGTTTTCTGCCCCAGATGCGATGCGAACAGAGCTTGCGTGCTACCCTACGGAAAGCCGCTACGCACCTACGCTACCCCATCTGAGTTGGGTCGCTCAAGGCAAATGTTAAGATTATAGCTGCTTTTTTTATATTGCTCAATACTTATGCATTCTGCGGAGGCGATCGCTCGTCACTTCTGCGTCACTCCAGCATTTCCATCGCGTGTGAATACCTTCCCTAAGCGGATGCAGCGACCAAGCCCCTAGACCGAGCGAGTAAATGTCTAAGGTCATCCAGCCTTCCTGAGAAGCTAAAATAATAGAGTTAACATTACTTAACAATTTTTCCGACCATGCAGGCAACCCCAGCAGCCTCTACCGTCCCCATTCCCGGCACTTATTGGCAATGGCGGGGACAATCCATCTACTATGTACGGGCAGGACAACCGCAACTCGAACGCCCGCCCATATTATTGATTCATGGCTTTGGTGCCTCTACAGACCACTGGCGCAAGAATATTACTCAACTAAGTCAGGATTTTGAAGTTTGGGCGATCGATCTGCTGGGCTTTGGACGTTCAGCCAAGCCGGAGTGGCAGTATGGTGGCGACTTGTGGCGAGACCAACTGTATGATTTCATCACTAACGTGATTCGTCAGCCAGTTGTGTTAGCAGGAAACTCTCTAGGCGGATATTCGGGGCTTTGCGTGGCAGCCCAGCGTCCATCAGCCGCTGCTGGGTTAGTATTGCTCAATAGTGCTGGCCCGTTTACCAATCTTAAAGTGCCGACTCAACCGAACCCCATCCAAAAAGTGATGGGTGAAGTCGTTCAGTCACTTTTTCGGCAACCTTGGGCTAGTTTTCTGTTGTTCCAGTACGCGCGACAACGTTCAGTCATTCGGAATACGCTCCAGAAAGTTTATCTCGACCAGAGTGCGATCACCGATCGGTTGGTGGAAGAAATTTACCGCCCCTCCTGCGATCCGGGTGCTGCTCAAGTGTTTGCTTCTGTCTTCAGAACGCCTCAAGGCGAAAAAGTTGACGTTTTATTGAAGCAGATGCGCTGTCCCTTGTTGCTGTTGTGGGGAGAAGCAGATCCCTGGATGAATGCAAGAGATAGAGCCGAGCAATTTCGCCAATACTATCCTCAACTGACAGAGCATTTTCTGCAAGCAGGTCACTGTCCCCATGATGAGGTGCCAGAACAGGTAAATGTTCTGATGCGCTCGTGGGTATTAAACCATTAAAAATGGCTTACCAAGGATTGCCGATCATGGTGAACGCTGCCCAGTAATAGGGATGAGAGAGTTTCTTATTCCCTAACCCTGCCAATTCTGGAGGCAGCAATATATCTTCTGTGGAAGTATGCATTTTATTTCCCTCAATGCTTACTTCTCCGTTGATCATCGATATCTGTGCCCGCCGCAATGCCTCCGCTTTGATGGGGGCTTTTTTCAATTGCGTATAGAAGCTGGTCATCAGTCCCAGCGTCCCTTCATCGCTGACGTACCACAGACTTCCCATTGCCGATTTTACGCCTGCTTGCACAGCCAATCCAGCAAAGCCCATCTCTGCCTGTTCATTGCCTAACGCCGTGCGACAGGCACTCAGCACTAATAGCTCTACGGGTGGATCGTTCCAGCCCATTTGCTTTAGCTGATTCAATCGGAGCTTGGTGTCCCATAGCTGAATGTAGGATTGGCTAGGAGGGCCTAACTCAAATTCGGCATGGGTTGCTAGGTGGACAATCCCAAAGGGCTGCGAGTAGCGCTGGGACTTGAGATTCTTTAGAGTGAAGGCGTCGTTCAGGAAGGCTTTGCCTTTCCACAGCTGGGGCGTAATCATTGACAACTCCAGCGGCACTGATGGTAACGAGCTTTGTTCGGGAAACTTCTCCGCTCCCATTGCCAGGACGTGGGAATTTTTAATGTCTTTGAAGAGAGTATCAGTCAAACTAAGACTGGGCATCAGACCCGTACTGTATTTCTCCACCAGAAACTTTTGACCATCGTGGAGAGCGGCAATCGGGATGGAGCGTAACCCACTGTCTGCGAGGAAGACCATATTCTGGATGCCTCGCGCTTGTAAATCGGCTTCAACGGGTGCAATCAGCCACTTATAAAGTTTTTGGGCTGGAGCCAGGTAAGCCTGCTGTTTCCGGGGGTTAATCACTTCGGCGCGGAATTGATCGGCAACTTTGATTACTTGCGATCGCGTTGTCCCAGAAATCCGCTTGCGAATTGGTACACCATCAGAAGTCACCACCAATATTTCTAACTGGTCGCTATTGTTATGCCCTCCCCCATTGACCTTACTTAGGGAACTAGATTGCTGCACATTTTCTGGTTGATTGAACGGCTGTAGTGACTTAGTTCCGTTGAAAGCCGTCGTATCCAGTAGGCTCGGATCGAGTGCAATCGTCTGGGGCACAAAAGTTACATAGATGAGTGCCGGTTTCACCCCAGTCGCTTTCTCAATTTTTTGCAGAATATTACGAGCCTGCGCCAATGTTGTAGTCCGAGAAGCAGTGGGTTGCCCCAAATATTGCTCAAATTCACGGGTGAAGGATTCTTCTAGCACTGCAACAGATTCATCTACATTCGCCTGTGAAGACGATTCCGCATTCACCTTTTGTGATGATGAATTTTGCTTGCTCGAAGAGGTAGAAACCCGATCGTCTCCTGAGCCGGATAGGTCATCTCCCTGGCTTGTTCCGTCATCTCCTTGGCTTGCTTGATCGCTGCTAGAGCTGCCGGAGCCTGTGTTTTTGCCCGTGCCACCACCGCCCGTGCTACCGCCGCTGGTGTCACCGCCGCCCGTTTTTCCACCCGTGCCACCACCGTCCGTGCCACTGGAGGAGCCTGTGTTTTTGCCCGTGCCACCGGAAGAGCCTGTGTTTTTACCCGTGCCACCGGAAGAGCCTGTGTTTTTGCCCGTGTTCCCACCACCTGTGCCGGAGCCAGCGTCATTGCCACCCGTTCCGGAGCCGTTACTTCCACCCGTATCGGAGCCAGTGTCATTGCCACCCGTTCCGGAGCCGTCATTGCCACCCGTACCGCTGGAGCCAGCGTCATTGCCACCCGTACCGCTGGAGCCAGCGTCATTGCCACCCGTACCGCTGGAGCCAGTGTCATTGCCACCCGTTCCGGAGCCAGCGTCATTGCCACCCGTTCCGGAGCCAGCGTCATTGCCACCCGTTCCGGAAGCGTCATTGCCACCCGTTCCGGAAGCGTCATTGCCACCCGTTCCGGAAGCGTCATTGCCACCCGTTCCGGAAGCGTCATTGCCACCCGTTCCGGAAGCGTCATTGCCACCCGTTCCGGAAGCGTCATTGTTGCCACCCGTGTCGCTGGAGCCAGTGTCATTGCCCGGAGACGGAGTTGGTGCCGGAGCTGGTGCCGGAGACGGAGCTGGTGCCGGAGACGGAGCTGGTGCCGGAGCTGGTGCTGGTGCCGGAGTAGGGAGGGGATTGGGAGTGGGACTTGGAGTAGGGAGGGGATTGGGAACGGGAGTCGGAGCCGGAGTCGGAGCCGGAGTCGGAGTCGGAGTACCTACGACGATCTTAGATCCCGGCAGATTTATAGGACTTGCGCTACCTGCTGTTAAAGTAATAGTGCCCCAAGTGCCTTGGTTGCCATTGCCATTGCCTGTATGTGTCGCATCTATATCGCCGTATGAAATGCTGCCTTGAGCGGACAACTTTACATTACCAGAATTGCCTTGACCCACAGCCGTTGTTGTGATGCCGCCGGTAGTAATGTTGCCTTGCTGTGCGGTCAAATTTATCTCACCACCATTATTTTTGCCCTTAGCATCTGTTGCGATCTTGCCAGTGTTAATGTTGCCCTGTTGTGCAGTCAGCGTTACACTACCAGCACCGCCAGTGTTGCCCTTCGCAGAAGTATTAATATTTCCAACTGTTACACTTGCTCCTGTAATGGTTAACGCTCTCCCCGAAGCTGTGATGGATTGCGTTTTCTCCATTGAAAAAGACCCGACACCACTGTTATCGGCGTCGGCAGTAAAGGTAATCGACCCACCAGAAGAAAAGTCCAGCGACACACCGTTGTCGATGGTAATATCATTAGTCGCTTGTAGTAAGACGTTACCACTCTGGTTTTCGAGTACGCTCTTGGAGATGGTGAAGTCTACCGCATCCCCCCCATCAGCAGATAAAATTTGGCCTAATAGGTCTCCTGTATTCAGAAGATCGACATTGAGTTGGTCGTCGTTCGCACCACCTGTAGCGACTATTTTGATATTCGTTGGGTCGAGGAGAATGGTGCCGTCTATGCCGTTAGTGGCACCTACATTCACCTCTCCTTTGAATGCTAAGTTTTCCTTGCCGGATACCTCGACGAAGCCGCCATTGCCTTGATTGATGCCGCCACTAGCACCGATCTTGCCATAGAAGCCGGTTACTTTGTCTGCCCAGACGATGACATGACCGCCATCGCCGTTGAGCAAACTGTCAGCATTGATCGTAGAGTCGCTGCTGATGTAGGTATGAGAGGCGTTCGGGATGGTGCCTTTCCCCTGAAAATCACCACCAATCAGTACGGTGCCGCCGCCATTGGTGCCAGAAGCGTTAACATTGGCACTAACCAGCCCCACTTTGTCGCCCAAGACTTGCACGGTGCCGCCAGTCTGACCTGAAACGTTGAGAGTGCCAGAGGCGATCGCTGTCCCTGGATCTGTGGGAATGCTAACCCCAGACCCCGTTAACACTACCTGACCGTTGCTGTTGACTGTTAGCCCAGTGGCACTCCCTGCACCGCCTCCCGTTAACAGTTGTGGTAAGGAAGCAACTGGCAATGTCCAATTTGGCGGCTGGCTACCGGCTGCTATGGGTTTAATTTCTAAGCTCAGTAGGTTCCCTGGTTGACTCAGGCGGACTATGTTCTCGCCCGGTACGGCTGTTAAGGTGATATTACCCCCAGGAGCTGTCAGGGTTCCGGTATTTACTACGCTACCGCCCACGAAAGCAATATCTTTTCCCGCGCCTACACTCAGCTGCCCTGCGTTGATAATTGCACCGGGTTGAGCGTTGGTGAAGGCAAAGGCGTTGGGTTCTCCCCCTAGGTCAGCATAATTATTGTTACCAGATGCATTGAACCAGTTGTTGCCAAAACCAATTCCTGTGGCAGTGGTGGCGGTGAAGCTTCCGTTTACGTTTAAGCTGGCGTTGGCACCCAATACAATGCCAGATGGGTTAATTAGAAACAGATTGGAATTGCCATTCGTAACTTGGAGCAGACCATTAATTATCGATGGGCTGCCGCCAGTGACGCGACCCAATATATTTTTAATATTTTGGTTAGAGAGAAAATTCGCAATTTGGTTGGCGTTGAGACCAAACTCGGAGAAACTGTGAAACAGGTTTGCCCCATTACTGGAGGTTTTGCCCCCAGTGATGTCGAAACTGTTGCCATTGGGATTGACAATGGTGTTCGTGCTGTTGGTGGGGTCCTTATCTGGAACAATTTGTGCCTGCGCGATCGCCCACTCGATGCCCCCTGGAGCGATCGCAGGCAACATCCAAAAAGCGAAGGGGAAAATTAGATATCTTATCCTTTTTCCTTTTTCTCTTTTCACTTTAAAATCTTTTGCCTTCAGCAACAGACTGATTTCACACACAGCGACTTTCATTTGCCTAATTCCTGGAAAGAAACACGTCGCTCGTTGCCACTTCTGGAACTGTCACCCCAACTCGTGTTACAGGTAGCAGGAAGCCAGATACTTGGTAAGAATGCACCGAATTTTATTTTTCTACTCTCAAATAGAAAAGTGGGGGAAGCGGCAAAAAACCAAAATTTAGCTTGACCTGTCCAGCCCCATCTCCAAGTTATCCTCAAAAAGCAGATTTTAGCCATTTTTAATACTTTTATTTTAACAAGATATGCTAACGTACTTTTCTCTCTACAGCTATATAAACTTCATAGGTGAACGCATTCCTTTTAGGAGATGGTGAAATTATTTTATTTTGTAAAATTAATTATCTGTGACGCTGTTTGAGTCTATGCCAATCGGGAATTGCCAATCATCGTCAAGACGGATGATTAGGCAAATTTTGATTTTTCACTTCGAGCAGTTCAGGCGGCAACATATATCCTTCCGGAGTATACCGCTTTGTGCCCTTAAAAGTACCCTCCCTTCAACATTGCCGCGTGCGCCGATGGTAGCCCAGGGCTTTGCTGCACCGATCCGAAAAGTCTGTCATTTATCTGAGAATTGGGCGATCGCTGAAGGACCAAAGACTCACTACCGCTTTTGCTGCCACTACATCCTGAGTTTTAGGATTTCCGCAAGAATTGGCGTTAACTGAAAAGTATTGACTCCAATCTTACTCAAATATTGCCGTTCACTGCGCTTCGCCAATCAGGGTAAATGCCGCCCAGTCTAATGGGTTTGGGTAGGTTTTTAGGGTTGTTAGCATGGCACTTCGCAGCGCAGTAGCTCTGTCTGGATTTCCCTGGAGATTTTGATAAAACTCCGTCATCAGGAATGAAGTAGGGGCATCGGGGATCGCCCACAATGACACGATAACGCTGGGAACTCCAGCGGAAATAAAAGCACGAGACAGTCCGATAACGCCATCGCCTGTAATTCGACCTCTTCCTGTGTCACAAGCACTCAAAACCACCAATTCGGCATACCGTAAAGACGAACTGCTTTGCGGTATGCCGAAAGCGGCTGGCTCTGATCGTGCGTACAGATCCAGTATTTCACCGGCTGTCAGCAAACCACTATCTTTCCCGTCTGATGCCAGGGCGAGCGCACCCGGTATCCCGATTCCCTGAAAATCATCTAATAAATAGTGTTTGCTCTGCTTCGAGAAGGTTGCCAGATTGAAGCAGTGCATCGCCTAAATTACTAAGTGCCTGTCCTTCCCCAGCGCGGTCATGAAGTTCTCGCGCGATCGCTAAATATTGTTGATGGTATTCGGCTGATAAGCGATATTTTTTTAAACCATAGTAAACTAATCCCAAATTGCCTAACGCCCGACCTTCGCCCCCGCGATCTTGAAGTTGTCGCGCTAGGCGCAAATGTTGCTCTTGGTAATTCATTGCTCTGGGATAATCTCCCTGAGCAAAATAAGCAATTCCTAGAACCCATTTGAGATATTTAAGAAGCTGCAAGCCTCTTGATCATGAGTCTGACGAAACAAAGATTGAGCTTGGTCGTGGCATTTGGTAAGGTGCGCTCAAAGTTCTTGACGAGAATTTTACATCGTTCCATCCAAGCATTCGAGCGCTCAATCACCGTTCGGCTGAGCGCTCACGTCGAAGCCACCGCGCCACTGCTGGCACAAATCCAGATTTTCCTTGGGCAGCTTTCTGTTGTTTTGAAGGTTTGGTTGAAAACTCAAACTTAATCTTCCGCATTATCTGGGGATACACCAACTCTTGCTCTTGAGTCAGATGCTCCAGGTGATAGCCATGATCGAGCAAGATTGTGATCTTGGGAATGTTCATCGGTTTTGACTGGAAATAGTCAATGTTGTGCGTCAGCATCTCAATCAGCCCAGCATCGTCCGTCACATTCGCCCTCGTGCAGTGCGTGAAGAACGGGAAGCCCAATGTATCGACAGCGAGATGTCGTTTAATCCCATTGGTTGCTTTTTAGAAGCAGAATCCCTTCGAGTCTACACTTGCATTACAGGTATTTTGCACCGCTTGCGAGTCGATGATGATCAAGGTCTTCCACTTGGCTTTTTTTTTACACCTTCGCGCACTTGTCCATGCAGAACGCCCATCAGTTGCTCAATTGCTCCAGCTTCTCGCCACTGTTTATAGTGCCAATAGACCGTTGAATAAGGTGGTAAGTATGCAGGGCAAATCTTCCCAATTGCAGCCATTCTTGAGTTGATAGAAGATGCCATCTAAGATTTCTCGCTGACTCCAGTTCATCGGAGGCGTGCGTTTCTTCTGCGGTAGTACCTCAACCAATAACGGTTCCAGAATCTCCCATTCTGCGTCGGTGAGGCTACTGGAGTATGGCATGGCATCTGAAGTAAAGTTTGGCAATCACTTTACTTCACCCCAGTAAAAGATGTCAAATGGGTTCTATAAGCTATCAGTTGAATGGCACTGATTTAACGGGAATTGAGTTTTATCGTAGGTTGAACCCTTGCATTAGCGAAACCCAACAAAAACAACGTCGGCGTTGGGTTTCGCTAATGCTGAATGCAAGTACAATCTTCTCTCCCCTTTTTCCCTCAGTCCTCCCTCCTCAGTCCTCCCTCCTCAGTCCTCAGTCCTCCCTCCTCAGTCCTCAGTCCTCCCTCCTCAGTCCTCCCTCCTCAGTCCTCAGCCCTCATTCCTCACTCCTCCCTCCTCAGCCCTTTTACCAAGGATTGCCAATCAACGTGAAAGCTGCCCAGTAGAAAGGATGCTCAAGGCTTCTGTTTCCCAATCCAGCCATAGAGGGTGGTAAAGGGAAGCTGCCATTGAGGGTGCGGAGTTGACCTCCCTCTAAACGCACTTGCCCCTTAAGCATTGCCACCTGTGCCTGACGCACCGCCTCTGCCTTGATGGGGGCTTTTTTCAATTGTTCGTAGAACTCTGTCATCAACCCCAAAGTCCCTTCATCGCTGACGTACCAGAGACTTGCTAGAGATGACTTGACGCCTGCCTGCACTGATAACCCGGCAAAGCCCAACTCTGCCTGCTCATCTCCCAAGGCTGTACGACAGGCACTCAGCACCAGTAATTCTACAGGAGGGTCATTCCAGCCTAACTGCCGCAGCTGATCCAATCTCAGCTTGGTGTCCCACAGTTGAATATAGGAATTGCTCGGTTCCCCTGACTTAAATTCTCCGTGCGTGCCCAAGTGAACAATTCCGAAAGGTTCTTGCTGGCGCTGCGCCTTGAGATTCTTTAGAGTGAAGGCATCGTTGAGGAAAGATTTACCCGACCATAGAGAAGAGGCGATAATAGACAATTCCACTGGCACGGCAGGTAAGGGGTTTTGGTTGGTAAATTTGGCTGCCCCCATTGCTAGGACTTGGGATTTTTTAATATCCCGGTAACGAGTATCGGTAAGGCTAAGACTGGGCATGAGTCCGACACTATATTTTTCCACTAGGAATTTTTGACCATCGTGGAGGGCGGCGACGGGGAGACTTCGCAACCCAGTATCCATGAGGAAAACCAAATTATCAATCTTGCTAGCTTCTAAATCAGCTTTTACGGGTGCTATCAACCACTTATAGAGTTGTTGGGAGGAATTCAGGTAACGGTTTGTTTTGATCGGCTTAGTGATTTCTGAGCGAAATTCCTGGGCGACTTTGAGAACTTGATGGCGTGTTGCCCCTGTGACTCTCCTGCGAATTGGTGGCTTTTTGGCTGTCACGATGACGAGTTCAAGTTGGTCGTTATCTTGTGGGAGAGTATTGTTTGACGATTGAGCTGGAATTTGAGCTAGCTGATTTAGGGCTAATCCCTGAGAGTTGAATTGCCAAAAAATGTCTGATTCTGATGCGGGATAAGGGAATTGGCTTTTGTCTGCCGCCGTCCCTGGTGTAACTGTTTCAGGCAAAAACGCGACATAAATGAGTGCCGGTTTCACTCCAGTTGCTTTCTCAATTTCGTTAAGAATTTCACGCGCCTCATCCAAGGTTTTTAGTGGAATATCGGAACCAAGTCCCAAATATTCCTGGAATTGCCGTGTAAACTCTTGGTCGATTTGAGCAACAACCGGATCGATTTCGACTGAGGCAAGGGTTCTAGTTGCCGCTAGTTGTGTCAGAGGCATCTCCTGCGGTGGTGATAATTCCCTAGAAAGTGGCGCTGGGGACGGTGTTGGGGTGGGGATTGGAGTGGGAATGGGTGTGGGGATGGGTGTGGGGATGGGTGTGGGGATTGGCTGAGCTACATTGATGGTGAGCTGTTGCGGGGCGGAGAAGGAAACGCGATCGCTCGCACTAATTGTAAAGGCATTGAGCAAACCAATCGCGTCCCCTGGCGGTGTGTAAACTAAAACATCGCTCAAAGACAAAATGGTTCCCGGTACGATGACGGTACCATCTTGTTTGGTCAGCGTTCCCCCATTAATTGCGTCAATGCGTATTGAGGTAAAGTCGCTATTGCTATCAGTTATAACTGGATTTAAACTCGCAACAGTGAACGTAATCGACTGATTTTGTTGAGTATTCGTTAGCAGGGTATTTGCGGTCAAATTCGGTGCTTGGTTGATAAAGGTTATCCCAATGCCATCGACACTAGGATTGCCCACCTCGAAGGTATTGTTATTGGGAATTAGGGTATCGATAGATGGAATTGTTTGTGTAGGAGAAAGTAGCTCCCCATTTCCACTACTTCCACCCGTATCAATCTCTCCCGCCGTACCATTTTTACTGGCATCGCCGACGATAAATTGAAAGTTATCTGGTCCCCCATCATGCTGGATGAAAACAGAGCCTCCTTGAGTCACTCCACTGGTGAGGATGGTTGTCAGCCGGACAAGACCTGTAATTGTGTTCTTTCCTTTGACGACTCCTAGAGCAGATATTGTGACATTGCCACCGAAGAGAGAGCCATCTAGTCCATCTCCTGCTTCTTGGATAGCTTGGGTATTAATCGTCTCAAAGGTAATATTGTCATCTGTTGTTAAGCTGACTAATCCACCAGTTGCGTCAAGGATATCACCATAAGTTGCGGGGGGATTAAGAGTAGCAGAGGAATTGATGTTGCCGGTGATTATATCGTCCTTAGCTGTTAAGTTGACCGCACCCCCTGTAGCAACGATGGGGTCAATAGCAGAGGAATCAATGTCGCCGGTTTGAATACTACCTTGTGCATCTAAGGTAACTGAGCCGCCTATAGCATCTAATAAAATGTCACTACCAGCGATGAGAGTAACCACAGCAGAGGAATTAATTGCATCTGTTGTAATATTGCCTCCAGCAGTTATCTTGACGTTACCCCCTGTAGCGCCTGGGTTATCTCCAAGTGAAAATATGTCAGCTTCTGCAAAAGAATTAATTGCGCCTGTGGTGATATTACTTCCAGCTTCTAGAGTAACTGCGCCACCTGTAGATGAATTATTAGAGAAGGTAGAGGTGTCTAGATTGCCCGTAGCGATCGCGCCGTTGTTGCTGTTAAGTTGAATCTGACCACCATCGGTATTGATATTTCCAACAGTGAGACTCGCTCCAGAAATCGTTACTGCGTTTCCAAAAGTCTGGATAGTATCTCCTTGATTCATCGAAAAAGCTCCAACACCATCACCGTCAAAATCGGCAATCAAGGTAATTGATCCGTTAGCGTTCAGAGTGTTGTCAGCTAGGTCTTCAATGGTGATATTGTTAGTCGCCTGTAGAATGATGTCAGCATTCACATTTTCAAATTCTGACTCGAAGATGATCGTCGGCGTGGTGTCAGTGCTAACTACTTGACCTAAAGTGCCAGAAGGGTTGCCAGTAAAGCTATTGTTTAAGCCGTCCGTGTCATCTCCATCGTCAGTGCCATTCCTGATGATGATGTCAGTCGGGTCAAGTAGCAGAGTGCCGACTTTACCTTGTGGCGCACTTGTATCCACCGTGCCTTTGAAAGTTAAGCTTTCCTTGCCCGAAACTTCTACTAATCCGCCATTGCCGGAATTATTGCCGCCACGGGCACTAATATTGCCGTAAAATTCAGTTGCCTTGTCAGACCAAACAATCGCACGACCCCCATTGCCGTCGTTTTTGCTATCGACATTGATCGAAGAATCTGGACTGACATAAGTTCTAGAGGCATTCGGTACCGTCCCTTTACCTTGATAATCGCCGCCAATTAGTACCGTTCCGCCGCCGAGACTGCCGGAAGCGTTGATATTGGCACCCACCAAACCTACTTTGTCCCCCAGAACCTGCACTTTACCGCCAGTCTTCCCGGATGCGTCAAGGTTGCCAGCTACAATCGCAGTGCCTGTATCCGTGGGGATGGCAACACCAGATCCCGTGAGTACCACTTGACCTTTGCTATTAACGGTGAGTTTAGTAGCATTCCCAACTTTCCCGCCAGTCAGCAGCTGCGGTACGGATTGGGGATTAGGGATGGGGGATTGGGGATTAAAATTCTGAGTCGCCACCTCCAAACTAAGTAGGTTTCCAGGTTGGCTAATCCGCACGGATTTTCCGCCGGGAACCGCTGCTACGGTGATATTTCCTTCGAGTGCTGAAAGTTGCCCGGTATTGACGATAGTGCCACCGAGTAAGGTGAGATTTTTTCCCTGTCCTACTGCTAAGTTTCCAGCGTTAACAATGGCACCGGGTTGGGGAGTCGTGAAAGCAAAAGTGCTGGGATTTCCTTCTAAAGCGGCATAATTATTATTGCCAATGGCATTAAACCAATTGTTGCCAAAGCCGATACTGTTGGCGGTGGTGGCAGTGAAAGATGCAGGCACATTCAGACTAGCGTTGTTGCCAAATACAATTCCGGCTGGATTGATCAAAAATAAGTTGGAATTGCCGCCAGTTACTTGAATTAAGCCATTAATGACGGAGACATCTCCACCCACGACTCGACCGAGAATATTCTGAATGGTGGGGGTGGATAGGAAGTTAGCAGTCTCACCTTGATTGAGACCAAATTGGTTAAAGCTGTGGAAGAGATTCTCGCCTTGGCTTGATAGCTTACCGCCAGTGATGTCGAAGCGAACCGAAGGTCCTCCTTTGAGGACATCGCCATTGGTGTTGACAAGGGTGCCAGTACCATCAGCAGCCGGAATGATCGATTGTGCCAAGGCTTGTTCTAAGCTGATGGTTCCGGCAAGAGGCAAGGCTGCCATCAGTAGGCTGACTCTTCTCACTAGGGGTTTCATATTACTCTCGCTTTCAGATATTAAGAAATATTGAACAACCAATCGCAGTTCTGCTTTGTCGAAGTCACTACGTTTTTGTTTACACTGGTTGTGCCTTTTAACCAATCGCTCACTGTCACGTATTTTCCAGACAGTTATTCTACTGCTGTTATAACTTATCTGAAGCAAAATTGTCTTCAGTAATTAAACGCAGCCAAGTCTAAGGAAAAAGTTTCTGTAGAAGAATTTGATGAGACTTATGGATTAATTTAATTTTACCGTAAAAAACTGCTACAAAAGCGTCTATTCCCACTTTGGAATTTTGAAGGTTATTGTCGGCAAAAATAAAATCATAATCGTTAAAAATTATCATGCCGCCAACTTTAACAAGCGCCCAACTTAAAACGGCATCTTCAAGAACATCGCTGGCTATGTGGGAGCCATCAATGTAAACAAAATCATAAAAATCTAAAGGTAAAGAACGCAATATTTGTTGAGATTTACCTACTATTTTCCGTACCTTTTTGACTGTTACTGTCCGACTGATGTTAAAGTCAAACCGCCCCTCTATCAAGCTTATATAGTCAAAATCATATCTTTGATGAACTGCCTAATAACCGTTGTATAAGGTGATAGTAAGGATGCATTGAGAAAGTTTGGTAAACTCTCTAGCGCCCGATCATCCCCATCTAGAATAAATACTTGTTGTACGTTTTCTCTTTTTGCATCAGCCAGAGCCTGTATCAGCGTAGAAGCTGGCCCCCGATGCTCTAGTCGTCTGATTTTGCATCTATTTTTAACAGCAGCCAAATCAGGAAAATTCTTGCTTCCATCATCGTATACAACAATATCAAAATCTCCCTGAATCGAACGGATAGCCCGTTCTAAATATGGGATAGCTGGAATCGTAATATAGAACAATTATCCGTGTCATCGCTTTCAATCAGGACTCGCCGCACATCACCGCATCTGGGGGCAACCACAGGGGGATTGCCCTTACAAAACTCTATATGTATAAGCTTTGCGTAAGTCCTGTCAATTTAAGAATGCAGAACAGCCTTCATCCCAAACCAGTCGCTCAAAATTACCCTAGTCTGATTTAGGATGCTTTCGATGGCAGACTCCAGATAACTTTTGCGGTTATAGCGTCAGGACTCGCCGCACATCACCACATCTGAGGGCTTTTCCCAGGGGGATTGCCCCTAAAAAACGCTATATGTATAAGCTTTGCTTAAGTCCTGAGCGTTTCAAGAGTTGGGTAGAATCTATTGCGGTTCTAACCTTCAGTAGGGGCTTTTTGATTGCCATGCCCCTACTGATCTATTGCACCCAACCCTTGAATTGCTATATCTGTCTTAAGGAGTAGGCAAGTCATTGCTGGCATGGGGAGACTTCAGAGATTGTGAAATTTAATTGTCTCCAATAATACTTTGTTACTTTTGGCAGTAGTCTGGGATCGTTAGCCCAGAGCCTTTGCAGCACTACCGGGATGCTGTAGGCGATCGCGCATCGACAGAGCGATCGCCCCATATCTCCGAGTCTAATTGTTGTAACTAATTGGAAGATTCCGAAAATTCTATCAATTGTGCCAATTTCCGGCTGCTAACCTTTAGCAGTAGGCTCTCTGCCATTATTTCTCTCTTAAGTCTTCTTGCTTGTTTGTTAATATTTTGTTACAAATACGATAGTAACCACTCTCATGGACGCGAAACATTATGTTAGGCGGCCTTACTGGATTCACAAATAATACTGGCACTGATTGGGGAGAACGCGCCCTCAATACAGTCGCCAGCAAGACCATTCGCCACCTGTTTACCCAGAGTGAGTCTGTGGAAGTTGCTGTTCGCTGCTATCCCTCCAGCAAGCTTTTGCAGGGCAGTATTGACAGCTTCAAAATGAGCGGTCGTGGTCTCGTGATTCGCCGCGAGTTTCGCGCCGAGGAAATGTCATTTGAGACAGACGCCGTCTCGATTGACTTCAGTGGTGTCATGCAAGGTCAGATTCGCCTGAAGCAACCCACCCAGGCAGTTGTACAGGTGATGGTATCCCAAGCAGATATTAACCAATCCTTTCAGGCAGAACTGGTGCAGAAGCGCCTGCAAGATATTTCTACACCAGCTTTGACAGATTTATCTGGCGGTCAACCCGTTTCCTTTACCGAAGTAGAAGTGCAGCTGCTGCCCGAAAATCAAGTGCAAATTTTTGCAAAGGCAGATTTGGGGGAAAAAGGAGTGGTGCCGGTCAGCATGAAAGCAACCTTAGTAGTGGAACGGCGGCGTCGCATTCGTTTTAAAGATCCCAAATTTCAACCAGAGGCAGTGCCAGAAGAATCACGGGAGATTTCTCAGACCTTGACATCGGCATTTGCTGAAATTTTAGATAACATGGTCGATTTGGATCGCTTTAATCTCGACGGCGTGACGATACGGATCAATCGCCTGGAAACGCAAGGAGATCAGCTAATTTTCAGTGGGTACGCCCAAATCGAGCGGGTTCCAAATAGTCCTTGATTGTAGTCAGTAGTCATGGGTCATTAGCCAATCAAAGTTGAGAACCGCGCCACAAGGAGCGGAGATTGAACGCAGTTCGTTTATCCTTTATTCGTCAAACTAAGCGATCGCACAACTCACTCTTAACCTCTCAGCCTTACCATAACAGTAGTCTTATCTGGGAGATGTCTCGTGAGTGCGAAAACCTCACCCCCGCAGATGAAACGAGAGTTAGGGGTTTTGGGTGCCACGATGATGGGTCTGGGTTCGATCGTCGGCACGGGAGTGTTTGTCAGCATCGGCATTGCTGCCGGAATCGCAGGACCTGCGGTGATTTTAGCGATCGCTATTGGAGCGATTGTGGCAACTTGCAACGGTCTCAATAGTGCCCAGCTAGCAGCAAATCATGCCGTCAGCGGTGGCAGCTACGAATATGGCTACAAGTATCTCAATCCGAGTCTGGGTTTTACCGCAGGCTGGATGTTTCTTTTGGCAAAGACTGCCTCAGCAGCAACGGCAGCTTTGGGTTTTGCTGGCTACTTGCTGAATGCGACGGGTTTGTACGGACGGGGATTTCTGATTCCCACGGCGCTGGCTGCGGCGATTTTGATGACTCTGATTGTTTTAAGCGGGATTCGGCGCTCTAATCGTGCCAATATTGTCATCGTCTCGGTGACGCTGCTATCTTTAATTTTCTTTGTCCTTGTCTGTCTACCCCGCGCCACAGAGGTTGGCCAAGAAAATCTCACGCCGTTTTTTACAGGTTCTCCGGCGACAGTACTCCAAGCCAGTGCGTTGATGTTTGTGGCTTACACGGGTTATGGTCGGATTGCCACACTGGGCGAGGAAGCACGGGAACCCCGGAAGACGATTCCCCAAGCAATCATTATCAGCCTGGTGGTGACAATGCTGCTTTACATGGCAGTGGCAACGGTTGGCATTGGGGCGGTCGGGACAGAAATTTTGGGCAAAGCAGCCCAGGCACAGGCTGCACCCCTGGAGGTGGCAGTCCGCAGCGTTGCCGGTTCAAGGGGTGCGACGATTTTATCGATTGGTGCGATCGCGGCGATGCTGGGCGTACTATTAAACTTGATTTTGGGTTTGTCCCGCGTGCTGCTGGCGATGGGACGACGCCGGGATATGCCCAGAATTTTGGCACGGCTGAATCGGCAAGGAACGACACCAGATTTAGCGGTGGTAGTGGTAGGAATTGCGATCGCTCTTTTGGTTCTGCTTGGCAATATCAAAACAACTTGGTCGTTCAGTGCCTTTAACGTCTTGATTTACTACGCCATTACTAACCTGGCAGCATTAAAACTGCCAGAGTCAGAACGGCTCTATCCCAAATGGATAGCCTGGACAGGTCTAGGATCTTGTCTGTTCCTGGCTTTCTGGGTAGAGCCGCAAATCTGGCAAATTGGTCTGGGATTAATTGTCGCTGGACTAATCTGGCACAAAGTCAGGCAAAGAGTCAGGAAGTGAGTGAGTTTTGAGTTAATAACTCAAAACTCAAAACTTTTTTCCTATCGCCCAACGCCGATGTATTGGAAACCGGCGCTTTCAAGTTCCTTCCGGTTGAGGAAGTTACGACCATCAATCATCACCGGGTTGTTCATCAGCTTAGACATTTTGCTGTAGTCCAGGGTCTGGAATTGCTGCCAGTCTGTCACCAACACGAGGGCGTCACAGCCATCAGCCAGCCGTTCGGGATCGGTTTCTACCATCACGCCGGTTAACCCATGACGCATCCCAGTTGAAGAAACAATTGGATCGTAGGCTTTCACTTTCGCCCCCAGTCGGTTTAGTTGCTCGATGAGATTGAGTGCTGGAGCATCGCGCATATCATCGGTATCGGGTTTGAAAGTTAGACCCAGCAATCCCACAGTTTTGCCTTTGAGGATTTTTAGCGCCTGTTGCAGTTTTTCTATGGCAATCACGCGCTGGCGTTGGTTGACACTCACCGCAGCTTTCATCAACTGGGCATCGTAGCCGTAGTCGTCAGCGGTATGAATCAAAGCGGAGACATCTTTCGGGAAGCAGGAACCGCCCCAACCAATCCCAGCTTGCAAAAACTTGTTGCCAATCCGGGAATCCAAACCGATGCCCTTAGAGACCTGGGTAACGTCAGCACCAACGCGATCGCAAATATTGGCAACTTCGTTGATAAAGCTAATTTTGGTTGCTAGGAAGGCATTAGCGGCGTACTTAATCATCTCAGCGGAGTTGATGTCTGTCACCACGACGGGCACTGGCGGTAAGGATTTGTCTTCTGCCACCTGGCGCTCGACAATGGGAGCATAGAGTTCTTGCATCATGGCGATCGCTTTCGGATTGGTGCTACCCAGCACAATCCGATCTGGGTTAAAGGTGTCGTAAACCGCCGAACCTTCGCGCAAAAATTCTGGATTGCTAACCACATCAAACTGAGGGGTTGTTTCTAGTGTCAGCTCCTCGGTAGCAACGCCACCAGCTCCCACTAGGGACTTTCGGCGCTCCAGAACGCCATCGAGTACAATCATCCGCACCCAGTCCCCAGAACCAATTGGCACTGTGGATTTATTCACAATGACTTTGTAACCACCGTCAAGATGAGCGCCAATTCCACGGGCAACGGCTTCAACGTACCTGGTATCGCTTTCACCATTTGCCAAAGCGGGCGTCCCGACTGCGATGAACAAAATTTCTCCATGACCCACTCCAGCACCCAAATCTGTGGTGAACTCAAGATGCCCTGACTGGGAAGCAGATTGCATAATTTCTGACAGTCCTGGCTCATAAATAGGGGACTGTCCCGCCTTCATCAACTTGACTTTTTCTTCGTTATTGTCCACGCAGATGACATGATGCCCAATATGGGCAAGACTGGCACCCGTGACCAAGCCAACGTATCCAGTGCCAATTACGCAAACACGCATAGGGGTAAATCCTCAAAAAAATTGGAATGACAATTCTGGGGGTATCCGCTGTTGGGTAGTCCTTTGTTAAAAGTCATTGATGATTAACTTTTGACAAAGGACTCTAATTCACGAATCGCGGTGGATGCGATTCTCCGGCAGAGAAGCTAAGCTTAGCGATCGCGAAAATCTTCTATAGTCAGTTTTAACCCTTCTTGCAAGGGTATTGTCGGCTCCCAATCCAGCCAAGTCTTTGCCCGCGTGATATCCGGACGCCGACGGCGAGGATCGTCTTCTGGCAGTGGCTCAAGCTTAATCTTCGAGTCTGGATTCACCATCTTTTGTACAGCCTCAGCCAGCTCTAAAATCGTATATTCATCGGGATTCCCCAAATTAATCGGTCCCTTATGCTCGCCATTCATCAGCCGCATCAGCCCTTCCACTAGGTCAGAAACATAGCAGAAACTTCGGGTTTGCGAACCATCACCATAAACCGTTAGCGGGGAACCTCGCAGAGCTTGCACCACAAAGTTGCTAACCACTCGACCGTCATTTTCTAACATTCGAGGGCCGTAGGTGTTGAAAATTCGCGCAACTCGAATGTCCACATGATTCTGGCGATGATAGTCAAACGCCAGTGTTTCTGCAATTCGCTTGCCTTCGTCGTAGCATGAGCGAATTCCTATCGGATTGACATTACCGCGATATTCTTCTGTCTGGGGATGGATTTCAGGATCGCCGTACACTTCTGAGGTGGAAGCCAAGAGGAATCTTGCCTTCACCCGCTTTGCCAGTCCCAGCATATTCAGCGTACCCAAGACATTCGTTTTCACGGTCTTTACTGGGTTGAACTGGTAGTGTACTGGAGAGGCGGGGCAAGCTAGGTGATAAATTTGCTCCACTTCCAAGCGAATCGGTTCGGTGATGTCGTGACGGATGAGTTCAAAATATGGATGATCCAGCCACTTCAGGATGTTGCGCTTGTGTCCGGTATAGAAGTTATCCAGGCAAATGACTTCATGCCCTTGCGTCATCAGCCGGTCGATCAGATGGGAACCGATAAAACCAGCACCACCTGTGACTAAGATTCTCATTTGGCAATTGAGTTTTTTAAGAGTTGGAATCCATCTTAGACTAACCTTGCCATGCAACGGTGTCCAGATGTACCTGCATTTTGAAGAAATCTATGAAGATATCGATGAAGATATAGTAAAGATTAGCGATCGCTACCTGGCATTCATTTCTTCGCCTCAAGTTTTTTCGTTTCCTACTCTCAGCCTGGAAAATGCCCCGTGTGAGACCCCAAGCTAAGACACGCTGGATGCCCAAGCTCAGCTTGGGCATCCAGCGTGTCTCAATCAAAGCGCTACTCTTGATCCAAGCGCAACACCGCCATGAAAGCTGATTGCGGTACATCAACCGTACCAATCGACTTCATGCGCTTCTTACCTTTAGCCTGCTTCTGCAACAACTTTTTCTTCCGGGAAATATCACCGCCATAGCACTTGGCAAGCACATCTTTTCTCAAGGCAGGGATATGTTCGCTGGCGACGATTTTACTACCAATCGCAGCTTGAATCGGAATCTTGAACTGATGCCTGGGAATCAGTTCCTTCAACTTTTCTGTCAACCCACGTCCTACGTGGTAAGCCTTATCCCGATGCACAATCATCGCCAAGGCGTCAACGGCGTCATTGTTGATTAAAATATCCAGCTTGACCAAGGGATTTTCCTGATAGCCAATCAAATGATATTCCATACTGGCATAGCCGCGAGTTCTGGACTTCATTTGGTCAAAAAAGTCCGTTACCACTTCCGCCAGCGGTAACTCATAAGTCAGCGTGGTTCGCCCTTGTGTCAAATACTTCATATCTTTGAAGACACCACGCCGGTTTTGACATAACTCCATCAGAGTCCCCACGTAGACTTCTGGTGTAATCATGTCTACCTTGACATAAGGCTCCTCAATTTTTTCCCGCTCGTTCGGCGGCGGTAGGCGGCTGGGATTATCAATGTAAATTTCCTCTCCCTTATTGGTCGTCACACGATAGACCACCGAAGGAGCGGTGATAATTAAATCTAAATCGTATTCCCGCTCTAGACGCTCTTGGACAATCTCCATGTGCAGCAAGCCCAAGAAGCCGCAGCGGAAGCCAAACCCCATCGCGCTGGATGTCTCCGGTTCGTAGTACAACGCCGCATCATTTAATTTCAGTTTTTCCAGAGCTTCCCGCAAGTCTGGGTATTGGTCAGCATCGGTGGGGAACAAGCCGCAAAAGACCATCGGCTTAGCCTCGGTGTAACCGGGCAATGCCTCAGCAGCGGGGGCATTCGCTAGGGTAAGGGTGTCTCCCACGCGAGCATCTTCCACAGCTTTAATCGCCGCTGCTAGGTAGCCCACTTCACCGGCGTGCAGTTCGTTCACCTGCTTCTGAGTCGGGGAAAGGATGCCTAATTCGTCAATTTCATATTCTTTGCCAGTCGCCATCAGATGGACGCGATCGCCTTTTTTGACCGTACCATCCATCACCCGGAAGTATACAATTACACCCCTATAGCTGTCGTAGTAACTATCAAAAATTAACGCCCTCAGCGGTTGTGACACCGTATCTACCGGCGGCGGGATTAGCTCAACGATAGACTCCAGGATCTCGTCAATCCCAAGCCCTTCTTTCGCAGAAGCGAGAATTGCACCGCTACAATCTAAGCCGATAATTTCTTCAATTTCTCCCTTTACCCGCGCTGGCTCAGCTCCGGGGAGATCGATTTTATTTAAAACTGGGATAATTTCCAGATTATTCTCTAGAGCGAGATAAACATTGGCAAGCGTTTGCGCTTCCACCCCTTGGGATGCATCCACTACCAAGAGTGCGCCTTCGCAAGCGGCGAGGGAACGCGACACCTCGTAGGAAAAATCTACGTGACCGGGTGTATCAATTAGATTTAGAACGTACTGCTGACCATCCTTGGCGGTATAGTTCATTCGGGCAGCTTGCAGCTTAATCGTAATGCCGCGCTCCCGTTCTAAATCCATATTGTCCAGGAACTGTTCCTTCATCTGCCGATCTTGCACCGTGCCCGTAAACTGCAAGAGGCGATCCGCCAGAGTGGATTTTCCGTGGTCAATATGGGCAATGATGGAGAAATTCCGAATGCGAGAAACAGGTACGTCAGTCATAGCCAAACAAAAAGGCACGAACGGCAATTGAAAAGTTCAGCGGACTTCAAATATTGTAATGTTTCCGATGCCCAGGCAGTTGGGACAGCAGATATGTCCCGTCCGTCAGCCTGAGACAATTCTTTAACTTCGAGTAGGGGACTTACCGCCTTCGATGACTATACAGTAGAAAATCTGCGCTGTTTACCTAAATCAGAGACGGTATAGAAGAAAACGAGGGCTGAGGACTGAGGACTGAGGGCTGAGGACTGAGGGCTGAGGGCTGAGGAGAGAGGACTGAGGACTGAGGACTGAGGACTGAGGAGAGAGGACTGAGTAATTAGGGTACAAGCCCGTGTTTTCAAATAGGCGTAGCCCGAACAAACTCTCGCGTTCTTATTTCAAGCCGCGACTTTTAAGTCTGGGGTATATAGTCAGTCCTCAGCACTCGTTACACAGTCAGTCAGTCAAGCGAAGCGATGACAATCTAATTAATTTGACACGGGAGGGTGATGAGAACACAGCTAGAGGTATTCTTAATCTAAAGACTTAAAAACAACTCTTGTGTATTCAAGTAGAGTAGGGCACATTGAATTAAAGCCATGCAAAAACTGCCCTGATGAAAATCCTTTTAAAAAAAGGTAATTTTCTGAGGAGAGAACGACTTGTCTACGGAAAAGTGGCAACGCTTCAGGACTAGCCGCCCTCACCTCACCAGAAAACAGAGCGCTATACCAACTAGTAGTTAGCGCCCGGAGAATGTCAGAATGCATAGTAGGGATCGGAATTGCAAAATTTTGTTGCCCATTAGGATAAGAGCCGCATTCTACTCACTGCGTTGCTTGCATCAGCAGTTAGCATGGAAAGACGGCGCATCCTCTTTTGCGTTGGATTTGCTTGGAAATGTCATCACTGCACTGATATGAACGATCGGGCCATATATTCTCAGGGGTCAGCCGAAAAGGTGGAAATTTCTATACACCTTGATTCTGAACTGTTAGCGCAAATTAAGCACCTGACCAACGATCCGAGTAAGGTCATTGAGACGGCAATTCGGCAGTGGCTTAGAGGTGAACGAGATCGGGATGATGAACTGACTCGGAGCCTTGAGAGAAATCCGCCCGTGCCTCCGAGAGGGGAATGGAACGATTAATGCAAAATAAGGAACGCTCCAGTTTTAGATTTTAGCCGCAGGGCAAGATGATGTTTGAGGTTGCATCTATCACAGAAAACGGCTGGTAATGATTAGCTTCTTCTCCTTTTGCAGTTTACAGGTATACTCTGATGGCGGCTCCTGTTAATGTCTCACTGCCAACTTTCGAGTCAACTGTGTCAAGTCCAGATCAGTACCAAAAACTGCTGAGTCAGATTGCTAGGAATATCCGTCGCACGCTGGATCTGGATACCATTTGGCAGCAAACGGTTAGAGGACTGGGAGAAGCACTCAACGTCAGTCGCTGTATCATCTGCAATTACGAAAGTTCTAAGCCCAAAGTGCAAGTGGTGGCGGAGTATTGCCAGGAGACGTTTCGGTCGATGTTGGGGCAACAGCTACAGCTTTCCGAGCAGCCCTACCTAAGGCAAGCATTGGAGACGCAAGGTGAGCCAGTTGTGGTAGAACAGGCTGGGGTGAATGCGTTCGGGCAACAGTCGGTATTAGTCGTTTCCACCTGCTATCAAAACCAGCCAAATGGCGTCATCGCCTTACAGCAGTGCGATCGCACTCGGCGATGGAACGATGCCGAAGTTGAGTTAGTCAGAGAACTGGCAGATCAGGTGGGGACAGCGATCGCTCACGCCACCCTGTACAAAGAATTAGAGGAAGCCCGCGAACAAGCAGAAGAAGCTTCCCGCCTCAAGTCAGAGTTTTTGGCAAATACTTCCCACGAACTCCGTACACCGCTAAACGGCATGATTGGCTCCCTGAAGCTGATACTAGATGGTACGGTAGACGAGCCAGAAGAGCAACTGGATTTTATCCAAGATGCTTACCGTTCAGCTTTACATCTCCTAAACCTGATCAACGACATTCTCGATGTCGCCAAAATTGAAGCAGGCAAAATGGAGCTGGAATTGGGACAGGTGAAGCTGGAAGAGCTATTCGGTGATGTCGAGGAATTTACCCAGAATCAGGCGCAGCAGAAGAACCTGAGCTTATGCATTCAAATGCCATCTACCTACGATGAAATTATCCTGTATGGCAACTACCAGCGGCTGCTCCAGGTGATGTTAAACCTGATCGGGAATGCGATCAAATTTACCCACGAAGGCGGCGTCACAGTCAGTGCCGAGGTCAGTAAAAAGAAAATTAAGTTTGGGGGACAGGAATGTCCAGGCGTCGTGAAAGTCCAAGTCGCCGATACCGGGATTGGCGTCTCCCTCGACAAGCAAGACAAACTATTTCAATCTTTTAGCCAGGTGGATGGCTCTCGCACCCGACAGTACGGTGGTACCGGATTGGGATTGGCAATATCCCAAAGACTTGTAGAAGCAATGGGTGGGATCGTAAACTTCTACAGCATGGGCGAAGGACTGGGTTCAACAGTTACGTTCACCGTGCCTCTGTATCAAGAGCCGGTAATGATTTCAACGCAACAGACGGGTTCGATGGATTGTTAATGTAGGTGCTACTTTCGTGGATTGATGAAATTGGGTTGAGTTGGAGCTACCATTTGAAAGCACAAAAGGGCTGCTTGCTGGTAGTTTCAGGCTCATGTGCGATGAAATGTCGAGAAACTAAGCACGCCAACATAGCCTGCGAGGTCAAGAGGATTCTATGACTGAGCAAATTTCCGAGCAGTACCAAAAACTGTTGAACAAAATTTCTAGGAGTATCCATCGCACACTCGATCTAGAAACGATTGAAAAGCAAACGGTTGAGAGTTTGGGAAAAGCACTGGACGTAAGCCGGTGCTTTATTTGTCATAAAATTTCTACTTCCATGCAGGTAGTGGCAGAATATTCTCAAGAGCCATCGAGTTCTCTGCTGGGTCAAGAAATACAGATTGCCGATCGTCCTTACTTGAGTCAGGCGCTAGCGAGTCTAGAGCCGATTGTGGTGGAGAACATCGATCGAGAATTTCAGCGACAGTCAATCTTGGTGGTTGCCAGTAGGTATCAAGATCAACCGAACGGTCTAATTATTCTCCAGCAGTGCGTTGGCGCGTTAGCGTCTTTGGAGGAGATTTGCCCGCGTCAATGGAGCGTCCCCGAAATCGAGCTAGTGGGCGAACTTGCCGAGCAAATTGGCACAGCGATCGCTCGCGTCAACCTTTATCAACAATTGCAGCAGGCGCGCCAACTCGCAGAAACCGCTTCTTGTCTAAAAACAGAGTTTCTCTCTACTATCTCTCACGAACTTCGCACTCCCCTGAATGGGATTATCTGTAGCCTCAAGCTAATCTTAGACGACCTAGCGGAAGACCGAGCCGAGCAGCAAGAATTTATGAATGATGCTCACAGCTCAGCCCTACGTCTCATGAAGAGCGTTAATGACATTTTAGCGATCGCCAAATTTGAAGCCGATCAAAACATAAATCTGACGCTGGATGCAGTTAATTTAAACGAACTCCTGAGTGAAGTAGAACGCTTAAGAAATCCCCTAGCGCTCCAAAAGCACTTAAACTTACAAATTGAAAAACCGCAAACCTTAGATGAAATTATCCTGTACGCTAACTACCGAGGATTACTCCAAATCCTTTTAAATTTAGTTGATAATGCGATTAAATTTACTCGTGAAGGCGAGATTACGATTAATACTCAAGTCATTCAAAAAACGGTGAGGTTTGATAATCAGGAACTCCCTGGGATGGTGGTAGTCACCGTGGCTGACACGGGGATTGGGGTTCCTGAGGATAAACTAGACAGACTATTTCAATTGTTCGGTAAAGTTAATGGCTCTCACACAACCCCCTATGCAGGTACGGGACTGGGACTAACGATCTCTCAAAAGCTCGTCGAAGCAATGGGTGGGAATATTCATTTTCACAGTTACGGCGAAGGACTCGGCTCAACAGTCATGTTCACTGTACACCTGTATCAAGCTCCAGTCATGATTACCACGCCACAGATGGGTTCAATAGAGCTATTAATCTAGATGGGAGAAGCGACGCTATCGGATTTCTCTTCCAACGCCGGTTTTCAGCGAATTGTGTCGCCAGGACGTGTTAATATTCGGCAAAGATTTTTACACTAAGAAAGAAGTTGTTGAAGTAAGAATCTATGACTGAGCAAGCAAATGCTCGTGACTTGTTTCGGGCTGCCTACGAAAACCGCTACACCTGGGATGCCAATTTTCCCGGATATAGTGCTGATGTAGAACTCAAGCAAGGTGATGAAGTCTACAAAGGCAAAATTCGCATCAACAGCGACATGACTGTTGAAGTTACCGGCATCGAAGACGAAACGGTGCAAGAGAGCATCTATACTCAGCTCAGGGATATTGTTACCCACCGCAAGCGGGGGTCTTTTGACAAAGCTCACGGCAAGAACGAATTTAACCTGGGGGAAACGGACGCCACTGGCGCTACGGAAATTCTGGTTAAAGGCGATGCGATGGGGTCTAACTACAAAATCCGAGGCACTGAAATTTGCCAGGTAAGTCGGGTAATGGGTCGAATGGCCTTTGTCATTGATACCGCTGAAAGTTTAGACACCAAAGAAGGCTACGCCGCCAGTCGCTACGATGTTGTCTTCCGGAATCCTCAGACGGGTGAATTGATCAAAGAACTGCAATTTGAGGATACCTTCGAGAAAGTCGGCGATTACTACGTGATGACCAAGCAGGTAGTTCACGCGAATGAGCAAGGTCAGAAAACGACCACCGAGTTTAACTACGCGAACGTCAAGTTACTGGAACCAGCAGCGGTATAGGCTGGAGGCGTTGCGATATGCCCTCAGCGGTTCCCAGTGTCCTCGATTCTCGCGATGAGTTTTTATCTCTGCGTGAACTAGGATCAACATAGCTGCAATAGAAAAAAAGATTCGATAAGGTAAACTAACCATGTCACAAACACTGGCACTGACTTCAGAAAACGTCGAACAAGTTTTGGATGAACTGCGCCCTTACTTAATGTCCGATGGTGGTAACGTTGAGCTGGTAGACATCGACGGTCCAGTTGTGAAGCTACGCCTCCAAGGAGCCTGCGGATCTTGCCCCAGCTCGGCAATGACGCTGAGAATGGGAATTGAGCGCCGCCTACGCGAATTTATCCCCGAAATTGCCGAAGTTGAGCAAGTCCTTTAAAGGCAAAAGGTAAAAGGTAAAGGAAAAAGATTTTTTCTGATTTCTTTTGCCTTTTTAGAGGATGTTTGAAAAGTTATCTATGTGACGCTGAAATCTTGGAGATCCCCCCTAGCCCCCCTTAAAAAGGGGGGGGAATCTTCAAAGTTCCCCAATTTATCGGGGGATGCAAGGGGGATCTCTAAGCCATAGCGTTTGAAAAAGCACTTTTCAAACATCCTCTTAGTTTAGTTGAACCAGTTTTTCCAAGCCAAAGGCAAAAGAAATAGAACAGATATTTCTTTTGCCTTTTTACTTTTTACTATTTACTTTTCCTATGCCCCATCCTCTCTATATCTCTTTCATCTGGCATCAACATCAGCCTCTGTATAAAAGCCGCACAGTCAATCAGTATCGTTTGCCTTGGGTGCGGCTGCATGGGACGAAAGATTACCTAGATTTGGTGCTGCTGCTGGCTCGTTATCCGAAGCTGCATCAAACTGTTAATCTCGTGCCGTCTTTGATTTTGCAGTTAGAGGATTATGTCGCTGGCACGGCGATGGACCCATACCTAGCAGCAGCTTTGACGCCGGAACAGCAACTGAGTGATGAACAAAAAAGATTTATTATTGAGCATTTTTTTGATGCCAATCACCATACTTTAATTGACCCTCATCCTCGCTACGGAGAACTTTATCAGCAACGTCAAGAAAAGGGGGAAGAATGGTGTTGGACAAATTGGAATCCGCAAGATTACAGCGATTTGCTAGCTTGGCATAATCTGGCGTGGATTGACCCTTTGTTTTGGGACGATCCAGATATTGAGGGGTGGTTGAAGCAGGGAAGAAACTTTACCTTAAGCGATCGCCAGCGAATTTTCTCTAAACAGCGAGAAATCTTGAGTCGCATCATTCCGCAGCATCGGCAAATGCAGGAAGCGGGGCAACTGGAAGTATCGACAACGCCCTACACGCACCCGATTTTGCCCTTACTGAACGATACCAACTCTGGTCGGGTGGCGGTGCCCAAGATGACCTTGCCGAAGCAGCGCTTCCAGTGGTCAGAAGATATTCCCAGGCATTTACAAAAAGCTTGGGATATGTATAAAGATCGGTTTGGGCAAGAACCGCGTGGTTTGTGGCCTTCAGAACAATCGATTAGTCCCGAAATTTTGCCTTATATCGCCAAGCAGGGATATAAGTGGATCTGCTCGGATGAAGCCGTCTTGGGTTGGTCAATCAAGCAATTTTTCCATCGGGACGGCGCGGGGAATGTCTACGAACCAGAATTACTGTATCAACCTTATCGGCTGCAAACCGAGTCCGGCGACTTGGCGATTGTGTTTCGGGATCACCGATTATCAGATTTAATTGGCTTTACTTATGGAACGATGGAACCGCGCCGCGCCGCCGCCGACTTAGTGGGGCATTTGGAAGCGATCGCACGCACCCTGAAACACCGCCAGCAAGGGGGCGGTACAGCCCTAGAACAACCGTGGCTGGTCAACATTGCCCTTGATGGCGAAAATTGCTGGGAACACTACCATCTGGATGGTAAACCCTTCTTAGAAGCTCTTTATCAGACGCTTAGCGACCACCCAGAGCTGAAACTGGTCACGGTTTCGGAATTCCTAGACCAATTCCCTCCCAAGGCAACCATCCCCGCCGAGCAGATGCACAGCGGCTCTTGGGTCGATGGCAGCTTCACTACTTGGATTGGCGATACCGCCAAAAATCGCGCCTGGGATCTCCTAGAGGAGGCGCGGCAAGTCTTGGCTAGCCATCCAGAAGCAACCGAGGAAAACAACCCAGAAGTTTGGGAAGCTTTGTACGCCGCAGAAGGTTCCGATTGGTTCTGGTGGTTTGGCGAAGGTCATTCCTCGAACCAAGATGCCATGTTCGACCAGCTGTTCCGAGAACACCTGTGTGCGATTTATCAGGCTTTAAATGAGCCGATACCGCCGAACTTGCGCCAACCCGTAGAAGCCCACGAAGCGCGGGGAGACCACCGACCCGAAGGCTTTATTCATCCCACCATTGATGGACTGGGTGACGAACAGGACTGGGATCGCGCCGGTCGTATTGATGTGGGAGGATCGCGGGGTACAATGCACAAGAGCAGTGCCGTTCAGCGTCTTTGGTACGGGGTGGATCACCTTAACTTCTATCTGCGGTTGGACTTTCAGACCGGCATTGAACCCGGTAAAGGCTGTCCGCCAGAGTTGCATTTGCTGTGGTTTTATGCCAACAAAACGATGCACAATAGCCCAATTCCGCTGGAGAATTTACCCGATGAAGCGCCGTTGAACTATCTGTTCCACCACCATTTAGGGATTAATTTACTGACTCACACGATTGAGTTTGAGGAGGCTGGGGAAAATCTTCAGTGGCATCCTCGGTTCAGCCGCGCTCAAGTGGGTTTAAATAAGTGTTTGGAGGTGGCGGTTCCTTGGGCAGATTTGCAAATCGGACCAGATTATCCGCTGCGGATGATAGCGGTTTTGGCGGATGGCGAACGGTTCAGTAGCTATGTGCCTGAAAATGCCTTGATTCCGATTGATGTTCCTTAAGAATTAAATCGCAAAAATCCCCGACAAGCGCCGGGGATTTTTGTAAAATCTCTAATTTTTCTAACATTCAGGACTTACGCACTGAAAGCTTGAAACCTAGATCCCTCCTAACCCCCCTTAAAAAAGGGGGAACCGGAAAAGTCCCCCTTTTTAAGGGGGATTTAGGAGGATCTCTGCGTAAGTCCTAACTTTGATACCGCATCACTGTCCAAACATTTCCACTAATTAGGGTATCTAGTTGGAAAATGTGAAAACTTGACTTGAGGGGCTGTGAGATTTCTCGCCAAGGAACAATCGTAAAGCCAAGTTGGGAATAAAATCGTACCAATTTAGGCTTACATACTAAATAGAGGGGTTGGGTCGCTTCTTGAACAAGACGCTTCACTAGATACGAACCCAGGTGCTGACTGCGCCAGACAGGTTTCACAAATAAGTAATACAGCATGGAGTGCGTACTGTAGCAGTTTATTTCACCGCAAGCTATTAAACGTCCATTACATTCAATGACCCAGAACCGCGACCAATTGACGAGAGCGTAGGTAAAAATAGATAAGAAAAACAGAATAAAGGAAGCTGCCAAACAAAGAGTAACAATAAAAATACCCGAAAGGATAACAAATAAAATAATTGCGAACGGGAGATTAGAAGCAAAAAAATTTATGATTTGCGCGATCGCTAGCATGAAAAAAGTCAAGGAAATCAAAATTACGAAGTTGAAAAATAAAACTCTCAAGTTAAATTTTAAGGCTTCAGATTTGGTAAATTCCAATAATAATTGCTGAATTAACCATTTTTCCTCCGCACGGGCTGGTCGGAGAACACACCCTGGTAGCAATGAAGGAGGTAGCTCAGCCATTGGTCAATTTTGTGGCGGCAGTGAAAATCAAAGTCTGCGGCGATGAGGGCAATATTACCAGCATGGGAGCCGTTGTCATGTTTAAATTAACTGAAAATTTAGGAGCGATCGCCTAAATATCATTCATCTGTCAGTGTTGGGTGCGACACTCACCCGACGATCGACTTGATCGATCGTTATCGATGCTAACCCAAACTGCTGAATCACCCACGAATTGGTCGTCAGGTGGGTACTAATCTCCGCCACTCGGTACTGACTCATTGAGTCAGCTAAAGCCGCTGGCAACAGCAACTGATCCCCCAGGTGTACATCAACGGGTGCGCCAGTGTGATGAAAATCCAGCAACTCCTGACAAGCCATATCAGCAACTTTATCTGCTGGCAGTCCCACACGTCCCAAGGCACCAAAGCCAGCTAAGCTGTTCTCGTACTCAGCGGTGAGGAAAATTCCCGCCCCCGGTGCGACGCCCCTTTCCCGCAGAGGCTGTACAGTGGCTTTGAGATCCGCCTCATGCAACACATTCTCGGCACGGCTAGCCATTCGTTGGGGAATGTGGGAAGGGAGTTCCGTCACCACAGCAATCCCCCGCACCTGCTGCAATTGTCCGGGTTCCAGAAGGTTTATACCCCGTAAAAATTGGGTTTCCCCGCCCCTACCGCTAACGCGGAGTTCCACTTCCCCTCCGCCTTGGGGATACCACCCCCAACCGCGTAACCTCACCTCAGCTTGCACTCCCATCTGACGTAGGAGAGGCAGGTAGACTTGCTCAATGTAAGTGTAAGCAGGGCTATAGGCGACATGGGTGCCGCCACGCAGTGTCACCTGCGATTCTCCCTGCGCGATCGCTAAGGGCAGCAAAATCGTCTGCAAAACCAAAGTGACAGCACCCGCCGAACCGCCTTGCCGTGCTTCGGTGACATCAAACGTGTATTTTCCAGGTTGAATTGAATCACCAGGAATAAACTCTAAATCCGTCGATCCCAACGTATCCCCCTGTACTTTCGCCTCGCAGATAGCAGCAGCGGCACGCACAGCCGTTAGGTGTTGGGCAGCGAGTCCGGGCTTTTTGCGTCCCGCCCGAATCCGCCCAATCCGGATGGGATGACCTGTAATAGTCGCAAGGCTGAGGGAAGTGCGTAAAACCTGTCCGCCGCCTTCTCCGTAGGAGCCGTCGATGTAAATCATGAGTAAAAGGATGCTTCAAACGTATTATGAAGGAAGTGACCAGATTTTAACGGCGCGGCATGGGAACAGTTTGGGAATTAGATTTTTATTCGCGTCCAATTTTGGACGAACAACAGAAAAAGGTTTGGGAGTTATTGGTGTGCGAGAGTCCATTGGATATCCGCACCAAACCTGAGTCCCTGTTTCGTTACGCCGAGTTTTGCCCCAATAGCACGGTGAATTCGATCTGGCTGCGAACGACTTTGGAGGAAGCGATCGCTAGGGCACCTCAACCTCCTCAAAAAATCCGCTTCTTCCGCCGCCCGATGACCAAAATGATTGTGAAAGCCTGCGATGAGTTGGGCATTTCCGCTCAGCTGAGCCGCCGAACTTTTACATTGTATCGGTGGCTGCAAGATCGGATGCAGGAAGTTTATCCCCAGCAACCGGGCTACCAAGCGGTTGCCCCGAATCCCTCTGTCCAATACCAACCCCAACCGCCCCAACCTTTACCGGATGCGCTGGTTGGGCAAAAGTGGGCATTTGTAACCTTGTCAGCAGCAGCCTTTGAGGAAATGCACGAGTGGGATATTGGCTTTGGGGAAGCTTTCCCACCGATTGGATTAGGAGATTCCGCGCCTTTGCCGCCGGAGACGCCGATTCCAGGGGTGGTAATTTTCTCTTTGAGAGCAGTGCCAATGGCTGGCTGGATGTCTGGGATTGAACCGGCGTTCCTGAAATTTAATCGAGACTCACCGCCTAGATTGCTCTTAGAGACGGGTGAGAGTAATAGCTGGATTTTGGCGAATCTCAAAGATGCAAAAACTTCTGAGGAAGCAGAATCCTTTGAGGACGCCAAGCAAAAAGCGGGGATGTTGCATTTTCTAGCGATTCAGTCCGATCCGCAAGCAGAATCCTTTGCGGGTTTTTGGCTAATGCAAGAATTGCCTCTTAGTTAAATTGATCCCAAAGGAAATCTTTCGGTTTCGCAACCAGACTGGGAGAATAGAATACAAAGACACAAAAAAAGGCTCTCAGACAAGCATAAAAGTCGGAGTAAAAGCGCGGCTGTTGAGACTGTGCGACAGAAATTAGCACTTTTTACTTTTACTTTTGAGGGCGTCTTGGCGGTTCCATCAATAAATTCCACGGTTAGAATATGGGTTTTAACGATTTACCACAAGAGACGCTAGCAGAGCAGCTATTGGAGTTAGCCACTCGTTCTGGAGCCGAGGAGGCGGAGGTTTATCAAGCGCGATCGCTCTCTCGCCCGGTTTTTTTTGAAGCCAACCGACTCAAACAACTGGAAATTGCCCAATCAGAAGGGACGGCGTTACGACTGTGGAAAGAAGGGCGTCCGGGTTTAGCCGTTGCTTATGGTCCCGTGGAACCGCAGGCGCTGGTGGATCGGGCGATCGCTTTGTCGGCACTCAACGGAGTGGAAACTGTGGAATTGACTTCTGGGCGGGCATCTAAGTATCCCGATTTGGGCAAGTTTGTGCCCGTCGAGGAGCTGATATTAATGGGCAAAGAAGCGATCGCTCTCGTCCGAGATGCCTACCCAGAAGTCCTCTGCATGGCTCAATGGGAATGCGATGCAGAAACGACGCGCCTTGTCAACTCCAAAGGACTAGATTGTCGCTATACCGATACTACTCTCAGCTGTTATCTGGCAGCAGAATGGGTGCGGGGGGATGATTTCTTGAGCGTTGCCGATGGACAAACCCAGCGGGATAGCCTCGATACCACCGCGCTGGCAAACCAAATTTTGCAGCGGTTGGCTTGGGCAAAAGAAAACATTTCACCACCCATCGGTCGCGTGCCCGTGCTATTTACCGCCAAAGCAGCGGATATGCTTTGGGGAACCCTCTCAGCCGCGCTGAATGGCAAACGAACGATCGAGGGGGCTTCTCCGTGGAGCGATCGCTTGGGTGAACCCGTGACCTCAAACGCCCTCACTATTACCCAAAACCCAGATTCTGGGCCGTTTAGCTGTCCTTTTGATGATGAAGGCACGGTCACGCGGAATCTGGTATTTATCAAAGACGGCATTTTGCAGCTGTTTTATACCGACCGCACCACAGGACGCCAGCTAGGCAGTGGCACTACCGGCAACGGGTTTCGCCCCGGTTTGGGCAGCTACCCGACACCGGGTCTATTTAATTTGCTGATCGATCCAGGAACTGGGGATCTGCTGAGCTTAATGCAGGAAATGGGTGATGGACTGGTGGTAGACCAGATGCTGGGAGGGGGATCTGGGATTTCTGGGGACTTCTCGATTAACGTTGACCTGGGCTACCGGATCAAGAACGGTCAGGTGGTTGGTAGGGTAAAAGATACGATGGTGGCAGGTAACGTATACGCAGCCCTCAAGCAGCTAGTAGCATTGGGAGGCGACGCTGAGTGGAATGGTTCGGTCTATACCCCGTCTCTGATTGTAGAAGGGCTGTCTGTCACTGGCAAAGTGCTGAGTTAATATTAATTGCGAATGGCTCGCTCGAAGACTGGTTAATTGACTGATGACCAGTCTTCGATTCCCGATTAGCCATGAAGTGAGTTGAGGGCAAAATGTTGAATAACTTATGAATTATTTGAGAGTGTTAAGTTCTCAAGTTTTGTCTTTTCACTCAAAACTCAAATTTCCCAACTCCAAACTCAAAGCTTTCTTTCAACCCAGACGGCGTTTAGCGATCGCTGAAGCTTGTCTGATTGGGCTAGTATCGGGACTCGCCGCAGTTCTGTTCAAAGTAGCAGTCGGTGCTTTGGGAGCATGGCGAGTTCATGCCTCCCACTTTCTCCCCGCATGGTTCGTATTACCCGCCATTGGTTTATCCTTTGGACTCCTCTCCGGCTGCCTGGTAGAACGTCTGGCACCGGAAGCAGCAGGAAGCGGCATTCCTTTTGTCAAAGCTGCCCTTGCTCAGTTCCCCATCCCCCTGAATTTACGAGTTGCCCTCGTGAAGTTAGCCAGCAGCATTATTGCTCTGGGTTCCGGACTCACCTTGGGGCGTCAAGGACCAACCGTGCATATCGGTGCAGCCGTTGCTGCTCAACTCAGTCACTGGGTTCCCACCTCGCCCGACCATCGCCGCCAGATGATTGCCGCTGGTGCGGGTGCTGGGTTAGCCGCCGGTTTCAATGCGCCGATTGCCGGTGTGCTGTTTATTGTCGAAGAACTCCTCCAAGATTTATCCGACCTCACCTTGGGTACAGCCATTCTCGCATCCTTCATCGGTGCGGTTGTGTCGCGGCTGCTGGGGGGTCGTAGCCTTGATCTCAACCTCAACATTACCCAATCTCAGACCAGCTTTTTTGCCCAAGAGATTCCTTTTTACCTATTGTTAGGAGCTTTGGCTGGGTTGCTGGGAGCAATGTTTGGGAAAGGAATTTTCACTTCACTCGCCTTATATCGCCGCCTCAAACTTTCTTTACCGCTGCGAATCGGGCTGGCTGGATTAATTTCTGGTATCGTTACCTCCTTTCTACCCACAACATTTCGAGACAACACCGGGCTGCGAGAGTCCCTGCTGGCAGGTGGAGTGAGCTGGGAAATGGCAGCGATCGCTTTTGTGGCTCAGTACATACTCACGCTGGTCGCTTGCGGTTCTGGTGCCCCTGGCGGTTTATTCGCGCCTTCCCTGATCCTGGGGTCTGGGCTTGGCTATCTGGTCGGGTTCGTCCAGCAGGCAACCCTTAACGTGGGTTCGCCTACCACCTACGCCCTCGCTGGCATGGGGGCATTTTTCAGCGCCGTCGCCAAAGCGCCCATTACCGCCATTGTGATCGTCTTTGAAATGACAATGGACTTCAATCTGGTTCTGCCGCTGATGATTGGGTCTGTTGTTGCTTACTTGGTGTCGGAAAAAATAGTCAGGGGATCGCTCCACGATCGCCTGTTGGTTTGGAATGGGATTGAACTGGAGAAGAAGCCAACCACCGATGGACTCTTATCGACGCTAAAGGCAGCAGAGGTGATGCAGCGGCGGGTGGAAACCTTAACCAGCAATATGACCCTTGATGAAGCCGTTCAAGCCTTCTCTCGCTCCCATCATCGCGGCTTTCCGGTTGTGTACAAGGAGAAACTGGTGGGGATTGTCACCCAAACTGATCTTGCCGGAATTGTCCAACGGGGATTGCCGGGAAATGCCCCTTTGAGTAAAATCATGACGCCGAAGCCGATGACGGTAAACCCTACCGACTCCTTGGGTGATGTTCTCTATTTACTCAATCGCTATCAACTCAGTCGGTTGCCAGTGACGGAAGGGCGCAAGCTGATTGGGATTATTACCCGTGCTGATATTATTCGGGCGCAAGCAGATAAGCTGAACGGTGAATCGGTGAATATCGGCCCGCGTCCGGAGCCTTCCTACTGTGTTTATCAAACTCGTTCCCCGGCAGTGGGAAGCGGACGAATGCTCGTTACCATCGCCAACCCGCAAACCGCACCCGCATTATTGCAGATGGCAGCTGCAATTGCCCGCGATCGCAACTACGAAATCGAATGTCTTCAGGTGATCTCGGTTCCCCGCAGCAGCGCCCCAACTCAAACGCCCGTCAGCACCACGAAAAGTCGTCGGTTGCTCCGTCATGCCGAAAAACTAGGGCAAGATTGGCAAATTCCCGTCCACACTCAGATCCGGGTGTCTCATGATGTTGCTCCAGCGATTCTGGAAACCATTAAGGAGCGTCACATTAATTTGCTGTTGATGGGCTGGAAAGGCACCAGCATCACACCCGGTCGAGTTTTTGGCGATGTGGTGGACACGATCATCCGGCAGGCTCCCTGCGAGGTAGTGTTGGTGAAAATGGGCGACGAGAGTCTAGGAGTCAGGGAGAATATCGCTGCCAATTCCCCCCGGCACCCCGGCACCCTGGCACCCCGGCATCGCATCGGGACACACTCACCCACTCTGTCCCTATGCTTCAATCGCTGGCTGGTTCCGATTGCTGGTGGTCCCAACGCCCAGCAAGCTTTGCAACTCTTACCGGCTTTGATATCTCTGAGTAAGGCACCCGCAATTGAGCTAGCCCAGGTTTTCCATCCTTCCACCCTCTTGCCTGACACCGCCGTGTTAGAAAAATCAGCCCTGTTTCTCAGCCGCCAACTGAGTGCAAGTGTGACGGCGATTCCGCTTCGTTCCAGTTCTGTCTCGGATGCCGTGATCGATCTGGCGCAAGCTGACGCCTGCGATGTCGTGATATTGGGTGCTAGTCGGGAAGGGCTATTGCAGCAGGTGATGAAAGGGAATATCCCCGAAGCGATCGCGCGGGGGGTCAAAAGCACCGTGATTCTAGTCAGAAGCGCCCAGTAGGAAATTAAACAAAAAAATTGTTAATTTCTCATTTTTAATTGCCCCTCACGGATTTGCACCACAGGTCTATTCGCCATCCGCAATAAGCGTTCGTCATGCGTTGTCACCATCACTGTGGCACCGAAGGCGTTGAGTTTCTGGAGAATTCTCAGCACCGATGCCGAATTATCAGCATCAAGGTTTCCGGTGGGTTCATCTGCCAGTAGCAGCGGCGGTGTTCCGACAATTGCACGGGCAAGACTGACGCGCTGTTGCTCTCCACCAGAGAGTTCTTCAGGAAAACAGTCAGCTTTATGCTGCAACCCGACTAATTTCAGAGTTGGAGGGAGGCGGCGCTCAATTTCCTTGCGCGTGAAGCCTTGCGCCCACAGCACAAAAGCAATATTTTCCGTGACTGTCCGGCGGGGGATGAGTTTGTAGTCTTGAAAGACGACGCCGATGCGCCGCCGCAGCAAAGACAGGCGATGACCCCGCAACTGCGCGACGTTGCAGCTATCGACCATTACCTCGCCATCCGTAGGGCGTTCTTCCCCATACAGCAGCTTTAAGAGCGTTGATTTACCAGAACCAGAAGGTCCGGTGACAAACAAGAAGTCTCCTCGCTTGACTTCCAGATTCACATCCAATAACCCACGGCTGCCATTGGAATAAATTTTTGTCACTTCCCGCAATTTCACCATGACCGGCGAGGAGGCTGAGTAATTGGCGTCCCGTGCGTCACTCCGGTGATTTTTGCCAATGCCGGGATGAGCAGAAGCTGTGGTCATATATAAAGTTATCAGTGCGTATTGCTAATGGAAGACTGGCTAATCGCTCATCGTTCATGGCAACTTCCATGAACAATTAACAATTCAAAACTCATAACTTTTTACCACAGCTCGTAAGGCAAATTGTGGTAAAGCCATCATTCTTCGCCAGCGCCAGGGTTCTTGATACAGACGATAAAGCCATTCCAGGTGATTATCCCGCAACCAAGCGGGTGCCCTAGATTTAATTCCAGCCCAAATATCGAAGCTACCGCCGACACCAATCCAAATCGATTCGGGACACAGGTGCCGGTTTTGGGCAATCCATAATTCCTGACGGGGAACGCCTAAACCCACAAATATCAGACGGGGTTGGAGAGTTTGCAGGGTTGTCTTAAATTCTGGTTCTGCTTCGGGTAAGAGGTAGCCGTGTTGACTCCCAGCGATCGCAATTCCTGGCACTCGTTCCTCCCAAACCGCAGCTGCTGCTTGCGCGACTCCCGGTGCCCCACCATAGAAAAAAATTGGGCAAAGCTTTCCCATTTGCCCAGCTTCCTGTAAGAGTGACTCTGCCAACTCAATTCCCGGACAGCGCCTCAGGCGTCTACCCTTTAGCCGCAGATAAAGTACAACCCCAGCTCCATCCGGAATCACCAGTTCAGCCTGCTGGATGATCCCAGCCAGCTTGGGGTTTTGTTCTGCCTGCATCGCCATTTCGGCATTTAGCGTGACTACATGACCACCTACTTTCTCATGTAGGCACGAGATTAGCCACTTAGAATAGTCATCTAACAGATGAACTGGCACTCCCAGGACGGGAAAATGTTCGGGTTTCTCCAATAGCATCGAATTTTGATAAGGCTTCACACCAGCCATAGCAGCTCTGTCGTTTCAAGACTATGAACGCTAACTTATTCGCTGTATTGTAGAGTATTCCCGAACTCAGGTACAGAATTAGGAAACAGAAATTTTTTATATTTGCAGTGCGGATTTTTTCTTCAGCTCGTTCGCTTAAGCAAACCATCTGTGTATAACTCCAGCGGCACCAGTTCGGTTTTTCCGTTTACGTTAACCTTTGAGTAGACAATTCTCACAAAAGGAGCTTGATTTTGGTTGTAGCGATAAGACATATTAAACCGCTTCGTGAAGCTTGACTTTATTTTTTTTGGTTTCTTTTTTTTTCAATGCCTTCTCTTTAGACCTACTTCTTTTCTACACCAAGTCATCTAAAGATATAGAAGTATAGTAAATTTATTGATGAAAATTTTGCAAAAGTTTTAACTCGTCAGAATTACGGCTGTATAGTCTAAAGCCATCTAAATTAAGATTAAATCTACGGATATTGCCTGTCATTAACCCTAGGACTCAAGTCTGTAAATACACGGAAATCAGATTACTTTAAGTGAATATAGCAATCCTATTTGAGTATGAGATGCCAGCGGTTCAGATCCCCGACTTCGTAAGAGTTGTCCTAGGATCTTGCCTTCACGAATCATTTAAGACTGCTATACTTCTCGCGCATCAAGGATAGAGAAAGCCGCCGAATCATCGCAGCATCCGCGACGCCATCAATTTGTAGCACATCCAAATGGTCAGAATGTAACCAACCCCAAAAAACGATTTCCAGGCTTTACTTCAGCGATGCTAGCCAGTAAAAGAACCAGATTCCGATTAGGTTGGCAGCGAGATCGGACAAGGTTGAGGAACGAAGAGGTGAGAGGGCTTGCAGACTCTCATCTAATAGGGCAAAGATACTAATCAGAATCGGTGCCAGTGGTAAACTTATGCAATGAGACCAAATATTAATTATCCGGTTTCCTAAAGCTTTCTGACCTAAGTAACTGGCAAACCCTAATAAAATGAAATGTCCGATTGTGTCATAAAAAGGAATGGCGGAAATTTTGACGGGGACAATTCCCAAATAAGCAAAAACAATAATTGTCAGTAAAATCACGAAGTAAAGAATAAAACCCAGAATCCAGCGCCAGTTTGATTTCATGCCCATTTCTTCAGAATATTCTAGAAAGATCCACACGACACAAAAAGAGCGTTCCGGAGGTGGAAACGCTCTTTTTGTGTTAAATCAACCGACAGATTCATTTAGCCATCGCCGGTAGGGACAGAAGGTCAAATTAGATATGAGAATTTACCCGCGTAGAGATGCGATTAATCGCGTCTCTACAACCCATCAATTTTGGCTGATAAGTTAGTGCATTGAACAGCGTTAAGCGTGACGGTTGACTTCTTGTTGAAGCCAGGGATCGACCGGCTGTCCATCTTTGCGGCGCAACTCAATATGAATAGCGATCGCTTCTTTGGCTCCCGGCGACGCGGGTTTCTGATGGAAGAGAATATCATATTCGGCTGGATCGTGATTGCGCTCTCGCAGCCAATCCTGCACCTTCACTGGGGCAAAGATAGATTGCCCCTCTTGGAACATCCGGGTAATCTGCATCTGTAGCGTGTAAGGATTTAAGCGACCCATAAAGTTTTGCCTTTCTAAACAGTGATATTTATAAACTTCTAGCTCACACTAGCAGTTTTTCCGTTTTTCTGCCGATGAGTAGATAAGTCGTCATTTCTCCCTTCCCTTTCACCTGGATCGCACCCCGCTCTTTCCATTGATACTTTTCTTGTAAAAGCTGGTAAGTGGCGGCGGTAACTTGAATAGAACCGGCTACTCCGTGGGATTCCATGCGACTGGCGGTATTAACCGTATCTCCCCATAAATCGTAGATAAACTTTTTTAAACCAATAACTCCAGCGACAACAGGGCCAGTGTTAATGCCAATCCGGATGTTGAACTCTTCGCCATTTACTACATTGAATCGGTCAATTTCCTTTTGCATATCTAGCGCCATTTCGGCAATGGCTTCTGCATGATCCGTGCGAGGTATGGGTAAACCGCCAACCACCATATAGGCGTCCCCAATTGTCTTGATTTTTTCCAACCCATGTTGTTCAGCTAGTTGGTCAAAAGCTGAGAATATTTTGTTGAGCAAGTTGACCAGTTCTACAGGGGATGTATAAGCAGCCAGTTGAGTAAAACCAACGATATCGGCAAATAGAACCGTGACTTCGGCAAAGTTATCAGCAATGATAGTATGCTGTTCTTTTTTTAAACGCTCGGCGATCGCTTGGGGTAAAATGTTGTGCAGCAATCTTTCCGCTTTCTTTTGCTCTGCTTTTAGTTCTTTTAAAGATGACTCTAAAGTTTCTAACATCCAGTTAATTGTACGAGCCAGGAGCGACAATTCATCTCTGCCAGCAATTAATACGCGCATTGACAGATCGCCTTTAGTGCCAATGCTCCGAACCTCCGTACTGAGATAAGCTAGCCGAGACAGAACCAATTTTTCTAAGAGAAATAAAGTTGCCCCGGTGAACGCGATTCCCACGACCAAAGTTGATATACCCAGCGACACCACCAGATAAGTCAAGAGAAATTGGCTTTGTTGATAAAATTCTTTGGGCATATCAACTCGTAACAGCAACACGGGTTTCCCATCAATATCCCGCAGTAGGGTATATCCCACCACCCCGCCATTGCTGAGCGATCGCACTAGAATCGAAGAAGAATTATCGGACATTTTGGACAAAGCCGGACGCACCGATTTGAAGTCGGGAGGTAGCTGCGGATCGCTTGCCAAGTAAGCAGTGATAGGCAAATGGGTCAACTCGCTCAAATCCTGGATTTTTTCGGCATTCAGGTAGCGTCCTAAGATCAGCGTCCCGCGACTAGGTCCTTGTCCTTGGCTAGTCAGAATTGGCCCCGCTGCGATCGCCATTGACCCTTGTGGCAATAGAACGATGCCAACATAGTGGTTCAGTCGTTCGGGGTTCTGTAGCAGGCTTGTGTTAGCCGCTAAGTATGCCTGGATGTCCTTAGACATCGGTATTGCTTTGCGCTGCTTCAGGTTGAAGCTTTGACCAAAAACCAACTGACCGGAGGAATTGATAAATAGGATTAAGTTGGATCTGAGCGATCGCAAGGAAATATCATTGAGATTGCGATCGATATAGCGGGGGTTGCCATCCTTGATGAAGTCATAGGTGTCATCCCACATCGCCCATTGGTCGTTCAGAACGCTGAACTCACTCAGGTAGTTAGAGAAGGCATCCCGAACTCGTTGAACGTTCCGGTAAGCCTCCCGTTCCTGCAATTTGGCGAAGCCGTTCAGCAGGATGGTTGACGAGGTGACATACAAAACCCCTATCAAACTTACGACGGTAACGCCAATCGTCAGCAGTGTTTTCTCGCGTAGTTTCATGCCCCTGAATGAGCGGTCAGCGATGCAGGTACTGACACGCTACACCTAAAAGTAACTCAAACCAGAGAAAATTTGTAAGCTAAGACTGGCTCAAGGCTGAGTGTAACTAAGGCTTGAGAGTTTTCAAAGGTTTTTGGATTGTTGCGATCGCGTCCGCCATCTGGCGCTAGAAGTGCTTGTGGGAAGGCGGATGTTTGTGTTGCTTCAGTCATGAATTTCAGACTTAGAAAATAAACCGCGAAGACACACTAGCGGAGCCATGCGCGTTAGCGCTATAGAGCGCGAAGAAAAAACAAGAAGAAAAGATTTTGCAGGGTGGGCAATCCCCACCCTACGGGACTTATTGCAAACCTTCAAGAAGCTGAGTTCTAGCACTTAAGAGAGCTTCTTTCAGCTTACTGGAATCGCGTCCACCCGCTTGCGCTAAGTTCGGGCGTCCGCCGCCGCCGCCGCCGCAGATTTTGGCGATCGCGCCGATAAATTTCCCAGCTTGTAAACCTTTCTTATTGACTTCTGGGCTAAAATGTGCCACAAAACTTACTTTATCTGGTTCGGGAATTGATGCCAAGACTACGGCACCATTACCCAGTTTTTGCAGTAATCTTTCAGCGGCATTTTTTAGAGATTCTGCGTCAACATCTCCCAATTCGGCAACTAGAATTTTGAAATCTCCCACTATTTCAGCTGTGCTGAGTAATTGGTCAGATTTCGCAAAGGCGAGTTCTGCCTTTAATGCTTCTAGCTGCTTTTGGGATGCTTTTAGTTCGTTCTGGATGTTAGTAATTCTGTCGGGTAGTTCTTCGGGTTTGACTTTAAAGCGATCGCTCAATTCTTTAACCACTTTATCCCGTACATTCAAGTATTCCAAAACTGCTGGCCCTGCAACCGCTTCAATCCGTCGCACTCCAGAAGCAACACCTGCCTCTGAGACTATCTTAAATAGCCCAATTTCAGCAGTATTGTGAACGTGAGTACCGCCGCACAATTCCATCGAAACGCCGGAGACATCCAGTACTCGCACTTCATCGCCGTATTTTTCGCCAAACATGGCGATCGCGCCTTTCGCTTTGGCTTCCGCGATTGCCAGGATCTCGGTTTCGGCGGGATGCGCTTCGGCGATCCAAGTATTAATTTGATCTTCGATTTGTTGTACTTCTTCGGATGTCACGGGACGAGGACAATTGAAGTCAAATCGCAATCTATCAAAAGATACTAAAGAACCAGCTTGAGTAATCGATTCATCGACAATTTTCTTCAATGCCGCTTGCAGCAGGTGCGTTGCTGTATGATGCGCTTGAACGCGACGGCGACAAGACAAGTCAATTTGTGCAGTTACAGCATCTTCTACCCGTAGCGTACCGCGTTCGATGCGACCGAAATGGACGAAGAAATCGGATTCTTTCTTAACGTCTTCAACTCGCACCAAAACGGAATCGCCGGAGATGTAGCCGCGATCGCCGATTTGTCCGCCCGATTCTGCGTAGAATGGCGTCTTATTCAGGACAATCTGCACTTGTGTTCCTGCTTCCGCCGCTTCGACAGATTTGCCTTCTACGAGGATGACTTCTACTTGCGATTGGCTGGAGGGTTGGGTGTAACCCAGAAACTCGGTGCTGTGAATGTGTTCGGCTAGCTTATCTAGGGAACCTTGTACGGTGAGATCGATGGTTTCGTGGGCGGATTGCGATCGCGTTTGCTGTTCCTCCATCGCCGCATTGAAGCTTGACTCGTCTACGGTTAGCCCTTCTTCTTCTGCAACTTCCTGAGTGAGTTCTAGGGGGAAGCCGTAGGTGTCATAGAGAGTAAAGGCGTCTCGCCCGTCAATGTGAGTTTTACCTTCTTGCTTCACCCGCTGAATCATTTCTTCCAACAGTTTCTCGCCTCGTTCCAGTGTCTTGAGGAAGCGAGATTCTTCCCGTTGCAGTTCCGCTTTGATTTGTGCTTCTCGCACCCGGACTATAGGATAAGCGGATTCGGAAAGCGCGATCGCAGTCTCTGCCACTTTCGTTGTAAACTCACCTTCAATGCCAATCAGTCGTCCGTGACGCACCACGCGCCGAATCAAGCGCCGCAGCACATAACCGCGTCCGATATTCGATGCGCGGATTTCATCGGCAATCATGTGGACGACGGAACGGACGTGATCCCCAATCACTTTCAGAGAAACTTTTGTCTTCTCGTCGCTACTGGCGTAATCGATCCCAGCAATTTCTGCCGCAGTTTTGATAATCGGGAAAATTAAGTCTGTTTCGTAATTGTTCGGGACTTTCTGGAGGATTTGCGCCATCCGTTCCAGTCCCATACCCGTGTCGATATTCTGATTTTGCAGCGGCGTTAGGTTGCCTTCTGCATCCCGGTTGTACTGCATGAACACCAGGTTATAAAACTCGATGAACCGGGTGTCATCTTCTAAATCAATCTTGTCATCACCGCGTTCTGGGTGGAAATCATAGTAAATTTCCGAACAAGGACCGCAAGGGCCAGTTGGGCCAGATACCCAGAAGTTATCCGCTTCTCCCATGCGTTGGATTCTGGCTTCGGGAACGCCTATTTTATCCCGCCAGATCGCAAAAGCTTCGTCATCATCCTCAAAAACACTGACTACAAGCTTTTCTGGGGGTAAGCCAAAGACTTGTGTTGACAGTTCCCAACCCCAGGCGATCGCTTGTTCTTTGAAATAATCCCCAAAGCTGAAATTACCCAGCATCTCAAAAAACGTGTGGTGTCGGGCAGTCCGTCCCACATTCTCTATATCATTGGTGCGGATACATTTTTGAGAAGTCGTGGCCCGCTTGAACTGGGGCGATCGCTGTCCTAAAAATATCGGCTTAAAGGGCAGCATCCCGGCGATCGTTAGCAGTACGGTGGGATCTTCTGGCACTAAGGAAGCACTCGGCAAAATTTGATGTCCTCGCTGGGCATAGAAGTCGAGGAATTTTTGCCGAATTTCGCTACCGCTAAGGAACTGGGAGGAAGAAGACATGGGAATTTACAAGGGCTTGGTATCGGTCAACTTTATCTATTTTTACATTTGTTTATGCGTTGTTGTAGCCCTTCTCGTTCAGGGATTGCAAGGCAGGGGAATTGTTTCACTTTGCTAACGCTTATTTACCATATTTAAAGACTTGTCAAGTTTGGTAAAGTCTGGCGTTTTGCCGGTAAATGCGATGTTAATTTAATAGTGGACACCAAGAAGTTTAGAAACACAAGGAGGCTGATGAAAAACCGAATGGGAAACATAGACGCGGTGTCCCCGGTCTGTTACCCAAGTGCAGCAAGAACCAACCAAGCATAGACTGTAGTGGCACGCCCAACTGGTGCAAAGCCAAACCAAGGTCTGGGAAGACTTGACTATGCTAGAACAATAAAGGTAAAGGTGAAGCTGCCAAACTTGTCCACCCTAGTTGTTAAAGTTCGTTTTTTGATAAAACCAATCCTTTCGTTCTAACGGGCTTAGTCGCACTCGACTAAGTCCAAAACTGTTTTTAGGGGACTTTTTATCGAGGATGCGATCGCGATCGCGCCAGAATGCCGAATCCGCTTATCGCTCAGGAGGCTGATTTATCCGGCACTGTCACAACGGTAAAATGAAGGCTTCTCCAATCGCACTTAGCAAACTTAATTGACTTGAATTGAATTTATGGCACTCCAACTAAAAGTTCCGAGTATCGCCTGTAATGGCTGTGCAGAAACAATTACCGACACCATCCATACGATGGAACCCGATGCCAAGGTGGACGTGGATGTACAAGCCAAGACGGTGACAGTGGAAGCTCAGGCTTCTGAAGAGACAATCAAACAAGCAATAGTGGCGGCGGGTCACACGATTGAAGGTTATCAATAACCATTACTCCGCATTATTAGGGTTAATTTTGAGCCAGTTGGATGACGATCTAGCTGGCTTTTATGAAATGCGATCGCCTGCATCTTCTCATGTCACGCAGTGTACCCAGGCTAGGGAAAGCTGCACTGCATTAAACAGCCGCCGATCTGCTGTCCAGAATTCACATTTCAATTGCTGTGCTAAAGCTAAATAATGGGCATCATAGCTAGCTGGCAATCGCAATTGTGCGGCTAAATTCAAAGCTTGGGGAGTGTAAATTAGCATCACCATAAAGCGCGATCGCTCTGTTCTCGACCAGTGGGGATGCGATCGCGTTGCGGTAGCGCTGAAAGCGCATCGCTCACTTCACCACTGGTAACAAATAGCGATTATCTGCCAGCATAAAGAGGAATCTGCTCGCAGGTCATTCAAGCAGCTGGGTAGCAGGGCTATTTCATTCTAAAGATTGACTTCAAGTGGTTCAAGCTGAACCCACAACGACGCTGAGCTTGAGCCATGTTGTCAAAGCCTAAATCACGATACAGGTTGAGAGCTAGATTGCGGGCGACTG
>NZ_JBHZGO010000108.1:0-95690 GCF_042747725.1 Coleofasciculus sp. H7-2 | reverse complement strand
GACCACATTCCGCACAGATGTGATTTTGCTTACCTTGCTTCACACCATTCTTACGGGTATGAGTAGAACCACAACGAGGACATTGCATGGCTAAGCACCTTGAATTCATACTTTATTATGCAACGCCCAAAATTGATGGTGTTACTGGCAAAGTATGCCTTTGACAGTCCAGGAATTACCTCAGTGCTAGATAAGTTGGTGGGTTTGCCAGCAGAGCAACTCAAGCCAGAAGTATGGGAAGCGATCGCTTTAGGCTACTGGGGAAACCAGAAATACGGTCAAGCCAGTACCGCTTATGCCAAAGCCCCTCGCACCCTCCACAACGCCTACCGGATCGCTAGGGGACTCGATCTTGCCGAGAACAAAGTTAAAGCACTCCGCGCCTATAAAGAGGTGGTGCAGGAGTTCCCCAATGCTAACGAAAGTGCTACCGCTCTCCTCCAGATCGCCAAAATCGGTCCCGCTATCGAGGCGGTTCCTTATCTCGACCAAGTCATCAGTCAATTCCCCAACCGAGCTGGCGAAGCAATCTTATTAGAAGCGAAAATTCTCGATAGTCTCAAAAGTTCCGAGTCCGCAGCCGTGGCGCGTCAATCATTACTCACCAAGTATGGCAATACTGATGCAGCGGCAGAATATCGGTGGAAATTGGCTCAATCGAAGGCACGGGCTGGAAATTACCAGGAGGCGCTGCAAATCGCCAAGCCCATCCCAACTCAGAATCCTGATAGCGAATTAGCTCGTCGGGCAGCTTTTTGGGTGGGTAAATGGTCAAACAAGCTGGGGCGCAAGCAGGAGGCGAAAGCAGCTTTTGAGAATGTAGTGGCGAAGTATCCCCAATCTTACTATGCTTGGCGGTCTGCCGTCATGCTGGGCTGGGATGTGGGAGACTTTAACAGTGTGCGTCAGCGAGATCCCAAAGTAGAATGGCCTGCCAAGCGACCGTCGCTGCCCGTGGGTTCTGCTGCTTTACAAGAACTTTACCAAATGGGTCAAGGCAAAGATGCCTGGACGCTCTGGCAAACAGAATTTCAAAACCGGGTCAAGCCAACGGTTGCAGAACAATTTACCGATGGTTTGCTTCGACTCAGCATCGGAGACCACTTGCAAGGAATTGCTAAAATCTCTAGCTTAGAAGATCGCGAGAACCCGGAGGAGCAAGCACAATACAAAGCTCTAACGCAACAAGTTGCTTACTGGCAGGCGTTGTATCCTACTCTCTATATCGAAGCGATTGAAAACTGGTCTCAACAACGTCAGCTCAATCCCTTGCTCGTGATCTCTGTGATTCGGCAAGAGTCCCGATTTGAGCCAAAAATCCGCTCTAGTGCTGGTGCGGTTGGCTTAATGCAGGTGATGCCAGAAACCAGTAAATGGGTTGCCGAAAACATTGGCATCAAGAAATATAGCTTGGAAAATCCCAACGACAACGTTAAATTAGGCACCTGGTATCTGGATGAAATTCACGATCGCTACAAAAATAACTCCATGTTAGCGATCGCTAGTTACAATGCCGGTTCCGGTAATCTGTCGAAGTGGCTCCAAGACAAAAAAGTAAGCGATCCAGATGAATTCGTCGAAGCCATTCCCTTTGATGAAACTCAGGGTTACGTCAAGAATGTGTTTGGCAACTACTGGAATTACTTACGCCTGTACAATCCGAAAATCTCTCAGCAGGTAGCAAAATACTCAGAAGGTCAGCCAACCGCATTCAAAAATTAAAAATTAAAAATTGGAGAAAGCAGTTTGGTGTAATGAAAGCTCCCGTTTTGGGAGTTGGTAATGAGGAAAATTTCATTACCGATTACTAGCCGTAGAAGTGGCTTTCTATCGCTGGATTTTTCTTCAATTTTTAATTTCTAATTGCTGGAACTTTCTTCAATTTTTAATTTCTAATTGCTGGAACTTTCTTCAATTTTTAATTTTTAATTTTTAATTTTTAATTGATATGGATACAATAGTCAAGAAATCTTCAAAGCAAACTTGACCGATGACGCTTCCTTCAGAAGTCGATACCGCATCCCAGCTAAATCCAGACCTGGAGCCGGAATCAGCGAACCGCAATCTAGAAGATGAATACCTTGATGAGCTGCCCGCTGAAACCGAGATGTCTCTATTCGACCATCTGGAGGAGTTGCGGCGGCGGATTTTCTATGCGCTAATTGCGGTTGTCGTAGGTGTCATTGGCAGCTTCCTGTTTGTCAAGCCAATTGTCCAACTGCTGGAGGTACCGGCGCAGGGCGTCAAGTTTCTCCAGCTGGCACCGGGAGAATACTTCTTTGTCTCCATTAAAGTTGCCGGTTACAGTGGCTTGCTAGTAGCCAGTCCCTTTATCTTGTACCAGATCATCCTGTTTGTTCTCCCAGGGCTTACTCGCCGCGAACGCCGCTTAGTGGGACCCGTTGTTTTGGGGTCGGGTGTCCTGTTTGTAGCGGGACTGGCATTTGCCTATGTAGCATTAATTCCAGCCGCCCTGAATTTCTTCATCAGCTACGGGGCAGATGTCGTCGAGCAGCTGTGGTCGATTGACCGATATTTTGAATTCGTGCTGCTGCTGATGTTTAGCACCGGATTGGCATTTCAAATTCCCATCGTCCAGCTGCTACTCGGCTTTTTGGGAATTGTCTCTTCTGGGCAAATGCTATCTGGCTGGCGGTTTGTGATCCTGGGGGCAGCAATTTTGGGTGCCATTCTGACGCCTTCCACCGACCCCCTCACCCAAAGCCTCCTCGCGGGTGCCGTTTTGGGACTCTACTATAGCGGAATTGGCTTGGTTAAGCTCGTAGGGCGCTGAGATCGGTAAGTTGGCACCTTCTAGAACTGTTCGAGCATCCACTCCGAGGCTCGTTCACCCAGGTCTAGGGGGATGCTGACTGCTTTACCGAGTCGAGGGCGATCGCGCGTTTGTTCAATATAATGTTGTACTTGGTCAGCTCCACCCCAAGCGTGGAGATACTCGGCGACAGTATCCAGGTGCGCCATGTAGTCTGCCTCCGACAGCGGAAAAGACGCCTGCTCTAAGTATTTCCACATTACCTGGAGGAAAATTTTGCCCTGAGTCCGCCTGATCTGGATATCGTATGAGCGTCCCCACTTGTCGATCAGGAGTTGGCGAAGGTCTTGTCCTGTCATAGTTTTATCGCAATTACTTTTCTTTACATTTCGTCATAAATGGAGCGCTTCTTAAATTAATGATACGGTGCAAAAGAATGTAATAATACCCTTAGCAAGGCTGTAAACCTTTCTACAAAAGGGTTTGTGGCGAACAGGCTTGCGACTTGCTTGGTATACATTGATTAGGCAAGGTTTAACAAAATCTGGGACTAAACCCAGGGTTGTTCACATAGCTATACACTCAGACGTTACTCATGGCTCAACTTTCTAGCTCGTCAGACGTTCCCGATATGGGGCGTCGTCAATTTATGAATTTGCTCACTTTTGGTACCATTACAGGAACAGCTCTGGGGGCACTGTATCCCGTTGTTAAGTATTTCATCCCCCCTTCGAGTGGTGGAACGGGTGGTGGTCTAACTGCCAAAGATGCCATCGGCAACGATGTCATTGTGAGTGATTTTTTAGCTAATCATAATGCGGGCGATCGCACCTTGGTTCAGGGCTTCAAGGGCGACCCTACCTACATTGTCGTGACCGAGGAGAAAACCATTGACAATTACGGCTTAAACGCCGTCTGCACCCACTTGGGTTGCGTTGTCCCTTGGAATTCCGGTGAGAACAAGTTTATGTGTCCCTGCCACGGTTCTCAATATGACAGCACCGGCAAGGTAGTACGGGGACCAGCACCGCTGTCTCTGGCACTGGTTCACGCTACCGTGGCGGACGACAAGGTTACATTAACGTCTTGGACGGAAACCGACTTCCGTACCGGCGAAAATCCTTGGTGGACATAAGGTCATTAGTCATCGGTGCTTAGTCATCAGTCATCAGTCATTCGTCATGAGTCATTGGTCATTTGTAATAGACCAAACACTAAGGACGAAAAACTAAGGACAAAAAACTAAGAACGAAAAACTAAAGACAAAAAACTGATAGATATTGTTTGAAATTCGACCCAGAATCCCTTCTTGAGAGATGAGAAAAGTTTCTTTATCGGCGATATCCAAAATAGGCAAACAGGCGATGATCAAAACCGTCCTGGTTGCGATCGCCACCGTGTCATTATTCCTCGCCAGCGATCTAGCCCTTCCCCAATCAGCGAGTGCCTATCCCTTCTGGGCGCAACAAACCTATCCTGAAACCCCTCGCGAACCAACGGGGCGGATTGTGTGTGCCAACTGTCACCTCGGTGCCAAACCCACAGAAATAGAAGTTCCCCAATCTGTTCTGCCAGACACCGTCTTTGAAGCCGTCGTGAAAGTTCCCTACGACACCAACACGCAGCAGGTGCAAGCCGATGGCAGCAAAGGTCCCCTGAACGTGGGTGCCGTTTTAATGTTGCCAGAAGGCTTCAAAATTGCCCCCGAAGATAGAATTCCTGAAGAAATGAAGGAAAAAATCGGGGAACTCTACTACCAACCCTACAGCGAAGACAAAGAAAATATTGTCATAGTTGGCCCCATTCCAGGCGATCAATATCAGGAAATTATCTTCCCCGTTCTGTCTCCCAATCCACAGACCGATAAGAAAGTTTTCTTCGGTAAATACTCGATTCACGTTGGTGGCAACCGGGGTCGCGGTCAGGTTTACCCCACAGGTGAAAAGAGCAACAATTCCATCTATAACGCTTCTGTAGCCGGTCGCGTCGCTTCCATTACCCAAGCTGAAGAAGGTGGCTCTCAAGTCACCATTCAACCAGCAGAAGGCAATGCGGTTGTTGATACAATTCCCGCAGGTCCAGAGCTAATTGTCTCCGAAGGACAGGAAGTTAAAGCTGGCGAAGCGCTGACTTCCAATCCTAACGTCGGTGGCTTTGGTCAAATGGATGCCGAAATCGTTTTGCAAAGCCCCACCCGGATCAAGTGGTTGATGGCATTTATTGCTGCAATCATGTTGTGTCAAGTCTTGCTAGTACTGAAGAAGAAGCAAGTTGAGAGAGTGCAAGCGGCTGAGATGAATTTCTAAGTTTGGCGTTGTACTAAATAGTTATGAGACAGGCAAGATGCCTGTCTTTTTTTTGCGATAAAAAATAACGTATTTGCCAGCCTCCTCTACCTTTGCAGGACTTACGCAAAGCTTATACATATAGCGTTCTTGTCGGTTCAATCCCCCTGTGGTTGCCCTTACTATGTGGTGATGCGTAAGTCCTGCTTTGCAACTTTATGGGGTAGGGAGGTTGCCTTGCCGTAGTTCCAGGCTATAGATTCACTGCATACCCTGTGCTTCGCTAACGCGATCGACTTGTGGGCTTATCCGAGAAATATAGCGCTTTAAGGGTTGAGTCTAGTACAGTCAGACCTAACCCCCAACCCCCTTCCCTGGGAGGGAAGGGGGCTAATTTCAAAGCCTTTCTCCGGATCAAAGAGAGGTTTGGAGAGAAGTTAAAGCTGTACCGCATACAAGTGAGAACCGCTATATTGGGGGCGCACGTCCGTATCCGTGGGTCCTGATAAAGTTTCAAGCGCAAAGCAAATTAGGGTTATTTAAATACACCTTCTTGTTCATCCTCAAAGATATATTCATAATCAAAAACTAAAGAATTGAGATGTCGAATAATTGTAAAACCAAAATGAGTCACTAAATCTGTATTAAAAGTAGCCATAACTAGCTGTATTAACTTCTTATCGCTAATTACAGGTTTTTGTACAAAATAATTACGTTTGTCAAAAAAACGATTATTAGAACTGGGAACAACTATCGCATTAATTCGATGAGCATGTTGAATTGGTTTTATATAAGTATTGAAAAACTCTTCTTGATTAATTTGTAGTTGATATAGTCTTTCATGCTGCAACCAACTCATTTTAAACATCATTTTAATGAGTTCAAATCCCAAAATGTAGTTAAACACATTGTTACGTTCTTCTGTACTGAGAACCAGTCTCAGAGCTGATTCTAAGTACAATTCTGGTTGTCTACTTACATCTTGAGCTGAATGGATATAAAACTGTCTAATATAACTTCTTAAAACTAATTCATTTAAGTCTAAATGAAGGTGGAATTGTGTTAAATATTCTTGGACTCTTTGTTGAGTATTTTTGTCTTGAAGTCTTTTGGTAACTAAGCCCGTTGCCGTATAATCATCCAAAAATTCTGCTTGCATTTCTGGAGTAGCCGCACACATTAGATGACACAATGACAGCACATAACGGCGCTGGTTCCAAGGCAAACTTTCCGCCCATTTCTTGGCTTCTGGAGGGAGTTTATCAAGAATACTTTCTGATTCTCCAAGGTCAAACATTGCCGTTAGTTGAGAGATTTGTTCAGGCATAACGGGAAAGAGTTATAAGTAAGGATACAAACCTAAGTATCGAGACAGAAAAACAATATAAAAATTCTTAAGTTGAGTTAATAATTGAGTTTTTAAATTTATTTTCACCTGCCTATTTAGTTACCAGGAGTTCCTAAATCTAATCTCTTGTGCCAGAAGGCGTCTTCTCCAACCCTATCCTGCAAGGAAACAGAAGTAATTCTCTGCCTTTATTTCAAGGGAAACAAGCTGGGGGTGAGATTTTCCAGATGCAAGAGATGAGACAATCAAACTGATTGATGCTGACGCAGCGCTACAGAATTCAGTTCGGGCAGAGACAGAATTCAGTTCGGGCAGAGAAGTTGTATCCCTGATTGCACGCCTTGTCGTTAAGGCTGCAACGCCAGTGCGTACCCGTTCCCCGGCACTGGTTCGTTCTCGAATCCACTGTTTCGTCATGGCTAGCAGCGATCGCAGGAGAGAGATTTAGTATCGCCTCCCTCTTAGGATTCCCAGATCAAAAGCGTGACTAACACTCACGCAGACAAAAACGCGCTAGATTCGTTCCCCAATAGCTAGCTTTTTGAAGCAGACTGGGGCGATTAGAGCGATCGCGCACAAGCGTTAGTATTTGTCAGCGTGGTGTTGAACCGACAATTTTTTTAATTGCCTCTACGTCGATATCAAATTTTTGGGTAATTTTTTCAATGACTTGGGATTCTTCTGGCGTCACTGCGCTATCTAGTTGGGAGATTGTATAGCACTGAGCTAACAGCGGCAACGCATAGTCCCGATTGAGTTGATCCAGAAGCGTATCTAAAGGCTGTTGTCGATTAATGTTATTGGCGATCGCCTCTAGAGAAGTTGGGCTAAGTTTGGCAGCTTGTAACGACGGTAAAATATCTTCCCAAGATTTGCCAGGATGACTCGCCACGATGATATGAACCAGAATCCGATCCATAATCGCTTGTTGCGCGATCGCACTTTCCAAATACTTCTCGCTTGCCGCCTGAGACTCTACCAGCTTTTCCATCGATGCCTGAGAATGCAGCTGTGCCTCATAAAAGCGACAAGCCGCATACCCCAGCGCATAGATCATCGTCGCATTCGCGCTAGCACCGATCGCCGCACCCGCCACTGGCGTCGCTTTCAATAAACCCAAACCCGCCTTGATTGCACGAGAACCGCCCAAGGACAAACCAAAGATTCCCAGCACTTCACCCTTACGGGCAGGATCTTTCAAATCTAATCCATAAGCCGCCGCAATCTGATAAACCATTTCTGACTGCAATAGCGTCGTTGCCGCCAAATCAACCGTCAGCAACGCCAATGCCGCTCCCGGCAACAAGCCAGTCGCCAGCCCCATTCCGCCACCATAAATTGCTTTCTCAACCATCAGACGATGGGCAATCTGATTCGGTTTTTCGTCGGGATACTTTTGCTGTAGCTTTTTAACATCAGCTTCAGCTTTTACGACATCAACTTGATTGATAATCCCCAGCAACCAATTCGTGGGTAACGCCCTAGTAACGTGCCGCAAAAATGCGTTGTCACCCACAAAAGTCACTGCACGCCCTGCGCCTTGCGTGGTTTGTTCAATCAATTTTTGCGCTTGTTTCGCCGCCGCTTGCGCTACCCCAGTAGTCGTCGTCGCCACAGCTTTGCCTGTCTGGTAGGCAGTGTTCCCAACTGCCATCCCGACTCCGGCTGCTGTTTTCACCACTGCTTGCCCAGCAGTGGCAACTGAATCGAAGAACGATGGCTTCTTGACATCCGTGGACTGCGTTAAAGACTTTTCCGCTTTGTCTGTTTCTGGGTCAGAAGTTGAGGAGTTTGCTTCCGTCTCTTTTTCAGACACTATTCCCGGTTTGTCATCCATCGTTTAATTCCTAGTGCCAGGTAGTCTTATTTTTCAGCATATCTTGCTCAAGTTATATTTTGCCTATATCGGGGGAAAGAAAAACCCTTAGTTGCTATCTTGTTGGATTGCTAATTGCCCACTTTGTCAATAACTAATGACTAATAACTATTGACTTTGAATGACTTCTTCTATCAAATCAGGCTCCTGTTTAGGCACCTTGCCATCAAGTAATGCACTGACAGTCATATCGCCCATTACATTAATTGCAGTGCGACAGCGATCGAGGAACCAATCCACCGTCACCAGCAAGGCGATGTATTGAGTAGGCAAACCAACCGCCGTGAAAACCAGCGTCATCGTCACTAGCCCCGCTTCTGGAATGCCCGCTGCGCCTACGGAGGCAACGATGGATGTCAGCACGACGATCAACTGCTGTGGGAGACTCAGAGGAATGTTCAGCACTTGGGCAACAAACAAAGCAGACATGGCTTCATAGAGTGCTGTGCCGTCGTTGTTGAAGTTGCTACCGACTAAAGCCCCCAGCGATGCGGAAGATTCCCTTAAGCCCACTTTTTCCTGCAAAACTCGAAAAGTGATCGGCATTGTCACCGTCGAGGAAGCGGTTGAGAAGGCGGTGAGGAAAGCATCAGATCCTCCAGCTAGAAAGCGTTGCGGACTCACCCACGAGCCGAAGAACACCCGGCTAAGATAGTAGCAGGCTTGCAATAACAGCGCCACCAGCACCGCCACGATGAACGCAGCCAGAGATTTAAACGGTGCGAAGCCTTGAAGGGCAACAGTTTTAGCAACAATCCCGAAGACTGCCAGTGGCACTAGGGCAATCACCCAGCCCAGAACGCGAATGACTGCCTCGAATAAAAATGTAATCCCGTGTTCGGCGGCTAGATATTCCGTTTTCCCTTGAGCTACCTGCTCTGTTTTCAAGGCACGCAAGACGATTCCAAAGCTCAGGGCGACGACAATCAGTTGGATAACATTGTTCTCGACCAAAGGCTGGAGGATAGAAGCAGGCACGCTATCTTGCAGGAGTCCCCAGGGGTCGAGTGTCTTGGTGACTTCGGCAGTGCTTGGGGGTGCAACAAGACCTCCCCATCTGCCCGGTTGCACGACATTGGCGACTAAAAGACCAATCAGGATGGCTACGACAGTATTGGTTAACAACAGAACTGCCAAACGGCGACCTGACCTGCCGGGGATACTGGCGGTGAGGAAGGTATGCAGCACTGCCAGCAGAATCAGCGGTGTGGCGAGGGCTTTGAGCGCCTTTAATACCAAGTTGCAAGGAATTGCCAGGTTATTGATCGCGGCGACATTTTGAGGAGCGGGGTTCCCAGCACCTAGCAACATCCCCAAGCCTACGCCTAGAATCAGGGCAATTAATATTTGAAAGTAGAGTGGGATACGCTTCCAGATGGGACGGGCTTTACTTTCAGACGTTTTTGTGCTAGCTGTTTCAGCCATATTTAAATCCCTTTCAGGGATTTAGCGGATTGGGCAGGTCTTAGCCCTCTAATATACTCTGCTGCGAGCGGATCGACAGATGAACTCAATCGCGCCAGCAACCCTTAAATCTCTCTTAAGCGATCGCGCTCTATCGCCTAAGAGAGATTGCTGGCGCGATCGCCCGTCTATCGTCCTAACCGGGTGCGAGGCAGATTGGCAGCAGGAGACACCTGCAAAATCCGGCTGTCTAGCTTGCGAACCACATCTCCTACCTGCACCGCTGGCTGTTTACCATTGACGTACATCACCGCTGTTAACGCTCCTGTCGAATTTCGGCGAAAAGCAGCGATATCCATCCGCACGGGTTGCTCTTGTATCTTCAGAGCCAGCGTCATGCCACCCGAAGCATTCCCCAGGTTATTCAGTTCCGGCAGGGGTTTGTATTCCACAACTTCTAGTCCCTGGTATGCTTTGAGTCTCTCCCGCAGTAGGCTCAACATCTGTTGTTGCTTCTGAGGGTTCTGCATTTCTTGCAGACCCGCATCAAACTTAGCTTGTTCGGGCTGATTTGGCATATTTCCAGTGAAGCCCAAGACGATTTGGAAGTTCTCTGGATTAACGAAAGCAAAGAAGTTCTCCGGCTTCATGTTCGCTTGCGTTAGCTGTTGTCTGAGAACATCCAATTTGGAGGCAATCTCGACGGCTACATCGGGTGGGAGTTCCTGAAACCCAGCAGGCAAATCTTCTAAAGTCAGCTTCACATCAGATGACGCTGGTTGAGTTGTCGGTGCTTGGGTAGGTGCTGGTGCGGATGGGGCGACTTTTGGTTCTGGGGCTGGTGTTTGGACAGGTGCTTCTTGGGCAACAATAAGGGGAGTGGCGAACGTAGATTGAAAAGAGCCACCAACCCAAAGAGCGCCGGTTAATAGGCTAAGTGTCAAAGTTACTTTTTTTAGCACAGGCTGAATTTTACGCTGATTTCAAAAGGGAGCAGGCAAATTGATCGTCAATTACCAGGATAGGCGAACCACCGCCAGAACTTATTGGGAATCCCCGCCCAATGCTGACTCGCTTTCGCCGTAAAATCTTAAAATAACTTCAATTTTGCCCAGCCTGCTTCAATTTCATGTCCATCTAAGACCCCAGAATTACTATGCCCATCGGCTATCTTGCTCTTGTTCTCCATGCCCACCTGCCCTTCGTGCGGCATCCTGAAAGTGACTACGTTCTGGAAGAAGAGTGGCTGTTTGAAGCCATCACCGAAACCTACATTCCTCTGCTGCACGTATTTGAAGGCTTAAAGCGGGACGGCATTGACTTCAAGATCACCATGAGCATGACACCGCCTTTGGTGTCGATGCTGCGCGATCCGCTACTGCAAGAGCGCTACGATGACCACTTAGCGAAACTGGAAGAACTCGTTGAACTAGAAGTTGAGCATAACGCGAATAACGGTCATATTCGCTATCTCGCCGAACATTACGTTCATGAATTTAGCGGGATTCGCCAAACCTGGGAACGCCATAACCGCGACTTGGTAACGGCATTTAAGCAATTTTTAGATAGTAACAACCTGGAGATCATCACCTGCGGCGCAACGCACGGCTACCTGCCGCTGATGAAGATGTATCCTCAGGCAGTCTGGGCACAAATTCAGGTAGCAGTAGAACACTACGAGCAAAGCTTTGGGCGTCCTCCCAAAGGGATTTGGTTGCCGGAATGCGCCTACTATGAAGGGTTAGAACGAATGCTCGCCGATGCGGGCTTGCGCTACTTCCTGACCGATGGACATGGCATTCTCTACGCCCGTCCTCGTCCCCGCTTTGGCTCTTACGCTCCGATCTTTACAGAAACCGGAGTTGCTGCCTTTGGTCGAGATCACGAGTCTTCCCAGCAGGTTTGGTCTTCGGAAGTAGGCTATCCCGGTGCGGCGGAATATCGGGAATTTTACAAAGATTTGGGCTGGGAAGCGGAATACGAATACATTAAGCCCTACATCATGCCCAACGGTCAGCGGAAGAATACGGGCATCAAATATCACAAGATTACTGGGCGCGGTTTGGGGTTGGGCGATAAGCAACTTTACGATCCCTATTGGGCGCGGGAAAAGGCGGCTGAACACGCCGCAAATTTCACGTATAACCGAGAGCGGCAAGTTGAGCATTTGCACCAGATGATGCAGCGTCCGCCAATCATCGTTTCGCCCTACGATGCGGAATTGTTTGGTCACTGGTGGTACGAAGGTCCTTGGTTTATCGATTATCTGTTCCGCAAGTCTTGGTATGACCAAGGCACGTATCAGATGACGCATTTGGCTGATTATTTACAAGGGAATCCGATGCAGCAAGTCTGCCGTCCTTCTCAGTCGAGTTGGGGTTATAAAGGCTTCCACGAGTATTGGCTGAATGAGACGAATGCTTGGATTTACCCGCACTTGCATAAGGCAGCAGAGCGGATGATCGAGCTGGGGCGGCGGGAACCCGCAGATGAGCTGGAGTGGAAAGCTCTCAATCAAGCGGCGCGGGAAGTGCTGCTGGCACAATCTTCTGACTGGGCGTTTATTATGCGGACGGGAACGATGGTGCCTTATGCGGTGAGAAGAACGCGATCGCACTTGATGCGCTTCCACAAACTCTACGACGATATCAAAGATGGCAAAATCGACAGCGGTTGGCTGGAAAAAGTGGAGGAAATTGACAACATCTTCCCCGAAATCAACTATCGCGTCTATCGACCCCTTTAATTCAATTAAAAATTAAAAATTAAAAATTAAAAATTGGTTTTTAATTTTTAATTACCAGGGGCTGCCCACTAAGGTAAAGGCAGCCCAATAGTAGGGGTGCGATAAATCCACGTTTTGAATTCCTGCCAGTTCTGGCGGCAGAGATATCTTCCCACTGGAACTGTACAACTGACCATCTTGCAGGTGTACCTTCCCTTGCAACATCCCTATCTGAGCTTGCCTGAGCGCCTCTGCTTTAATGGGGGCAGTTTTCAGTTGCTGATAAAACTCTGTCATCAGTCCCAAGGTTCCTTCATCGCTGACAGACCACAAACTAGCGACAGCAGACTTAGCTCCAGACTGAACGGCTAACCCCGCAAAGCCTAATTCTGCTTGTTCATCGCCGAGAGCAGTTCTACAAGCACTCAGCACTAACAGTTCCACGGGTGGAGAGTTCCATTGTAATTGCCGCATCTTATCCAGTGTCAGTTTCACGTCCCATAACTGAACGTAGGAGTTGCTCGGTTCTCCCGGCTCGAAGAAGGCATGGGTTGCTAGGTGAATAATTTTATAGGGTTCTGAGGCGCGTTGCGATTGCAGATTAGCCAGGGTGAATTGTTGGTTTAAGAAGAATTTACCCTGCCCTAGCTTTTGCGCGATCGCAGATAACTCCACTGGCACCGCAGGCAAGGGATTTTGCTCCTTGAATTTTGACGCACCCATTGCTAGAACTTGCGAATTCTTCAGAGAGACATAGAGGGTATCTGTCAGTTTGAAAGCAGGAATGCGCCCAATACTATACTTTTCCACCAGAAACTTTTGCCCATCATGGAATGCTGCTAGTGGAATAGTACGCAGACCAACACCCATACAAAAGATCAGCGTGTCTATCTTATTTTTTTTCAAATCTGTCTCCAGTGGCGCAACAATCCACCGATATAACTGCTGCGCTGCTGGCAGATAGCGGGTACTATTCCGCTGTTTGGGATCTACGATATTTTCTCTAAACTTTGTCACTTCTTTGAGCAGGACTTCACTCTTCGCACCCGGAAGCGAAGAGTGAATCGGTTGATTCCCCGGAGTAATCAACACCAGTTCTAGTTGTTTTGCTCTAGGAACTACATAAATTAGAGCAGGCTTTTTACCAGTTTGAACCGCAATTTTGCCTAGAGTATCGGCGACATCCTTTGCTGTAATTGACTCGTCGGAGAAATTTATCCGAAAGTAATCTTCATATTGTTTTTCCCACGTTTGTTCAATTTGCGGCACTATCTCCGTCAAATTTTCTCGATCGAAAGCGTTGTCTAATTTGGTGGGGGTAGCAACTTGTGCCAGAAGAATATTCTGTTCCACACCGGAGAGGGTAGCAGTAATATCGGGTGTTGGGATGATTGCTTGTGCCTGCACCCGTTCTATGCTGATTCCCGCCAAGTGCAGTACTGCTAGCAACAAGCTAACACCACTCACGATTGATTTCATAGGGGCCTCGCTAATTTTAAGATGGCTGGAGAGATTAAGCTTAGGCGATGCACTTCAATAATAGATAGTGTTAGCGCATATTCCTTCGAGTAACCGCAAAGGCAGCCAAAGTTCTACCATTTGGCAGCATTTCAATTGTAAAAATTTACATAGAACCCCCTCTATAGCAATCCTATTTGAGTTGTGAGATACCAGCGGTTCAGATCCCCGACTTCTTAGAGAAGTCGGGGATCTCGCCTTCACGAATCATTTAGGATTGCTATATGCCCTCTTTAAGCAGGGGAAGTAGGATTTCTCCTTCCCTTAACCCCCTCTATTCCCTCGCTTTTTGGAGGGAAGTAGATGCCACTCTCCGGGACACGGCATTGCCGTGTCCCTACTCTCATCCTGCTTCATTCCAGGTTGAGTTTGAAAGAAAACCGTGTAGATTATTAATCTATTGCCGAACAATTTGATGCAATTGCTCCGCTTCATCCAAGATTTTATCCATTCCTGATTCTGCAATGCCCTTGACGTAGTTAATTTTGATTTCCTCTAACATATCTATAAGTAAAGATTCGATTTCCTGAAGATTGTGCTTTTTCTGTAATTCCCCCTCTAAAGCTTTTCCAAAATTATCAATTAAACGAGTCGTTAGTTCTGAGGCAACTGGATCTTCAACCGCTTTTAGGGCGTTATTGTAAGCGGTTTGAGAGAAATTTTTAGCAAAATTTTCACTAATCTGGCTAGGTAAACGACTCAAACCCGGAACATTTTGGAATTGTTGAAAAACCGGAAATTGCTTGAGAGTACTTTCCAGACTGTGATGCACTAAAGCTTCTAAATCAGGCTGAATTTGGGGGAGAACATTATGGACACTGAGGTTAATCAGGCGAATTGCGATCGCTTGCAGCTCATTGGTGTTATTAATATTGATATAGGGGCGGCGATTTCCAGGATGAAACAGCCAGCGTGCTAGATCGCCTCGTTGAATTGCTCCTTGCATTTGGTTAATTACCTGTATGCCCATAATTTCAGTCAATTCTTCAGCGAAATTAGCCACAAAATCATGGTTAATTTGCTGCCGTACAGGTTCAAGATTTAGTAATTCAGATTGATAGAGGCGAATCGTTACCGGAATGACTCGCAACCACCGCCAAAAGGGTAGCAGCAAAAACAGATCGTACCATCGCCGCAGCATTCCTTGTAGCCAGCTAAAGTCAGGATATTGGCGACTGATATAGAAAGTGCGAACCAAAAATTCTAGAGCAAATAAAATTGTAAACGGTAAGTCAATCAACCAGAATTTATCAAAAAATTTCCCATTTATTCCCAAACTGCGATAGTAGTTAGTCTGAATCAGGGGGCGAGTTTCTGTATTAAAAAAATTGAGTTCTTGCTGCCAACCTGCTTGGAAAAGATAAGCTTGACTCCAAAATTCATTAAAGGCTTGATGAGCCGATTCTTTACTCACGCGATCGCGCAGTTGATTCTTAATTTTTTCTAAAGAACCGCTTTTCTTCGCCAACGCAAACGGATTATCCTCAATCATTTCATTACTGCGGCTACGCAAGTCCTGTAGCAAGCTTTCTACCTCTGCCGACTCTAGTCCAGTCTGCATCACTTGCTGTTCCAGTTCGTTCACCCGATTGAGATAAGCCTGCGTTTCTCGATGCAGTTCAATTCCTTTAATGGGATCGTACATCTGAATGAGACTGGGAATTTCCCGAAGGTAGAAATCACGCCAGGGTATGTAACTTAGGTCAAACAACACTAAAGCAAAGTTGATCGTGGCAATGATTGCCATCAATCTCTCAAACCAGCGGTAGCGGCGGACTGGAAGCTTTCTGATAGCGAGTTTTGATTCCATAAGTCTGTGAAGTGAGTCTATTCCTTAAAAAAGTATGGAATTCTCTGTAAAAACTCGCAATCTATACTAAGCAAGTTGACGAATTGGTAATACTTTGGCTGCAATCAGGCAAGACCAATCCGGTTCGCTGGCTTTAATTATACTTAGAATTTCTCATAAAACCGCGATGATTGAGTGGTTAGGGGAAACCGCAACCATCGCGCTAAAAAAGAGAATTGTTATGATTCAGTGGTAGTCTACGGGAAGGGCTGTTCGCATGAAGGGGTATGCCACAATGATTGTGTTTTTGGTTATTCCAGTTTTCGACACAGCCAAATTAAGCGTCTGAGACGAGACGGAAGTGACGATCGTCACAAACCCGGACAACGATTGTCACATTTGGGCACCCCTTTCATCACAAGACTCCATTAATCAATCGCTCATATTGGAGAGATACGCAATTTTTCAGCCAGATATTAAGTGAGGAGAAGGCTATGAAAATTATCTTAACAATTCGGTGGTTAATTCAAATAATTGTTTTGCAATTTATTACTCTTAGCGTAGCATCGTTACTGCTGCTTTGGTTTGCCAGATCCGGCTGGTAAGCGGTATCCTGCTATTACTCTGTCGCCGAGTCTAGAATGGACTTAGTAACGATTTCCTTTCGCCAAATATGGGCACCACTCTAGGCACACTTTTAGTTTTCTTTTGCGTTCTAGCCATTTCTGGATTTAAACTAGACCGAGAATATGAACGCGGCGTTATCTTTCGACTCGGTAGAACAAAGGGCGTTATGGGGCCAGGGATGTATTGGATTATTCCCTGGATCGATCAAAAAATGCAGATCGATGTCCGCACCAAAACGGTTAATATTGAACCCCAAGAAACCGTTACGGCGGACAGCGTTACGATTAAAGTTAATGCGGTTCTCTATTACCGAATTCTTGACCCGTCAAAGGCTATCAATCGGGTTGAAAATTACAATATGGCGGTTTACCAAATCGCATTGACGACTTTACGGAATGTGGTTGGTCAAAATCTTCTGGATGATGTCTTACAAAGCCGGGATAAGATTAACGTCAAAGTCCAAGAAATTGTCGATGAAATCACAGAACCGTGGGGGATTGTGATTGAACGGGTGGAAATGAAAGACGTGGAAATTCCCCTGGCGATGCAACGGGCAATGGCAAAAGAAGCGGAAGCAATTCGAGAAAAACGAGCCAGGATCATTAAAGCGGCGGCGGAACAGGAAGCATCGATTAAGCTAGCAGAAGCTTCGCAAGTGATTATGAAGAACCCCGCTGTATTGGAGTTGCGGCGTCTACAAATGCTGACAGAAATTGGGGCAGAAAATAACACGACGACGGTGATTATGATGCCGTCCGATATCATGCAAGTAGCAAAGAATTTGACCGCAGGGATCTCGAATGGCAATCAAGCCGAGGTACGTCCTTTTGAACCAGAGGTAATTTTTACCGAGAAGCCAGTTCTGGATGACGCCCTCTAAGTCCTGTCATTAGCTGCAAAGCATAGGTTTTAAGGGGAGGAATTCGCCGCAGCATCCATAAACCGAAGCGGCGTATTGCCACGACTGGCAACCAATTATTAGAAAACATCCGATCTAGGAAATCGGTAAAACCTAAAATTGTCAGGTTTTCTTGTTTACGCCAGCGTTCGTAGCGTTTAAGTACCTGTATATCGCCGATATCTTCCCCTAAATTATGGGCAGATTGTAAAACTTGGGCGATCGCTGCTGCGTCCCGAATCCCCAAATTCATGCCTTGTCCCGCCACCGGATGGCAACAATGGGCAGCATCGCCAATCAGGGCGAGTCGGGGAAGCGTGTAGCGATCGCTTTGCATCAATTGCACTGGGAAAACATAGCGATCGCCTTCTAGTTCCAGACGCCCCAACAGCCCAGCCGTGCGACGTTCCAGTTCCGCCAGAAACTCTTTTTCGTCAATTTCCTGCAAAGCTTTCGCTTCTGTATGCGGGGCAGTCCAAACAACCTGGCAGCGGTTCCCCGGTAGCGGCAGAACCCCCATCGGGCCACTAGGCCAAAAGCGTTCGTAGGCAATATTCTGGTGGGATTTTTCCGGTTTAATTGTTGCCACCACACAAGATTGCCAGTAATGCCATCCTTGGGTGCGGATACCAGCGGCTTGGCGGATAGGCGATCGCGCCCCATCTGCTGCTACCAGCAAGCGCGTTCTGATTTTGGATGTTTGCTTCCCCTCATCGCCCCCACTTTTTAAGGGGGGGTTGGGGGGGATCTCCGAGGTTTGGGAAGATTGAATTTTGGAGTGGGGAATCTCTCCTCTCATCACAATTTCTATCTCCACCGCGTCAGCTTGATAGTCTGCACTCACCACTTCCGCCGGACACAGCCAAGACACATTCGGGCAATCTCTCAAGCTATCCTGCAAAGCCGTCAGCAGCACCCGATGTTCCGCCCCATACCCTAGCCTGTCCGTACCTAAATCTTGGGGTAAAAGTTGGACTACACCGGGATAATCAGCGTCAGATAGGCGAATTTGTTGAAATGCATTGATTTGAGGCAATATTTTATCCCAAACACCCATTCCCTCGAAGATACGCCCCGACATTAGGGATATGGCATAAGCGCGTCCGATGGCAACCGCAGCAGACTGGGGCGATCGCTCAATTAACGCTACCCGCAATCCAGAATCCTTTAAGGCACAAGCGAGAGTTGCCCCAATAATTCCACCGCCAGCGATCGCTAAGTCGTAGTCAAAGCCTTGCTGGGTTGCCGATGTCTGCGGCGACGAAATTGTTTGAACTGTCTGTTCCAGCGCCATTGTTAACAAAATTTGTCAAAACAATAAGAATATTTACTCTCATATTGTGACGCGAACAGATGGAGCAATCAAGTTGACAGGCGCGATGTCTAGTAAAAAACCTAATCTCCAGCCCCAACTCTATTAGAGAAGGGGAAACTTTTCTCCTTTCTTGGCGCATTTCTCCCCTTCCCTCGCAGGGGAGAGGTCAACGCCACAGATTACTCTGGATGCAGTTTGGTAGAATAAAATATTACCCCACTAATTGCAAAGCAATTAGCAGGGATTTTATACGAGGAAGCTTGCTAAAGGTTAGGCATCTGAAGAAGCTTCTTCTCTCTTATTGGCGAACCTCTCTAGAAGAGCTGTTTTTAAAATCGGTGCAATGTTTGGGACTGATTTCACACTCTCAATGGGCGCAACTTCAGACTACTTAGCACCCATTTCGATTGCAGCACTACGCATGAAATTAATCCGTTCTTCAAAGTCCAGTTGCTTGATTTTGGCGGTAAATTCGTCGGTTTGTGCGGGCAGTTTATAGTCAGAAGGCACCTGAATGATTTCACCTTTGTCCATACCTTGTGCCAACCGCAGCCACACATCTAGCTTAGAGCTAGAACTTACAGCTTTATAGGCACGGCTAATATCACTATTGGCACCGGAAACGATGTCGCGCTGCGCCTGTAGCTGTTCTTCCTTGGGCAGTGCCAGGATAGCATGGTACAAGGCGGCAGCTTCGTCTTGGGCAGAAGTGGCATTGGCTGGTGTCAGTTGGTCTTTGATGTCGAGGTAGCCGAACCACAGGATGGCAAGCTGAGTATCTGCATCGAAGTTCTGAAAAGTATCTAAGGCTTGTTTGCTGGTTTCGTTGGTTGTAAATGTCATGTATGAATCTCCGATTGTTTTGCTTTAATGACAGCTCAGGAAACTGAGCAACTGAGGCAAGCTTGTTTTGCCGCAATATTAAGATTTAATAAGCTGGCAGCCGGAGATTAACCTTGCTTAAGACAGATATAGCGATCGCGCCTGAAGACAGATGTATGGATGCGCGATCGCTCTTAAAGCAGGGACACAGAGCAATTGCCATTAGCCATTAACTAAACTCTACAGACATCAGCTCATCCGCCATCTCGAAGTTAGCGGTGACATTTTGTACATCATCAAGTCCTTCCAAGGTATCGATCAATTTGAGGAGCGATCGCGCCTGCTGTGGATCGGCGACTTCCACCGTATTATTAGGAATCCAGCGCAGTTCCACCTCAGTGACTTTAAAACCTTTCTCCTTTAAAGTTCGCTCTAAATTCTCCAAATTTGCCACAGACGTAAATATCTCGGCTCCCTGCGTATCCTCCTCCTGTGTCAGCTCGTAGGACTCAGCGCCCCCTTCCAAGGACGCCTCCAATAGCTCCTCTTCCTCAACCGCACCGAGCAGGATACAAACACCTTTTTGCTCAAACATCCACGAGACGCAGCCGGTTTCACCGAGATTACCGCCATTTTTGCTAAAAGCCGCTCTCAAATCAGCGGCGGTACGATTGCGATTATCGGTGAGCGCTTCCAGCAAAATCGCCACCCCGCCGGAACCATAACCTTCGTAGCGAATTTCTTCTAGCTGAGCGCCATCTGCTCCCCAAGTCCCCGCACCTTTAGCGATCGCTCGTTCAATATTCTCATTCGGAATCCCAGCCGCCTTTGCCTTATCAATCGCCGTGCGGAGTTGAAAATTACCTGCTGGGTCTGGTATACCACTCCGAGCTGCCACAATAATAGCGCGAGCTAGCTGGGTGAACGTTTTCCCCTTCACCGCATCCACTCTCGCCTTCTGACGCTTAATATTTGCCCACTTACTATGTCCAGCCATAGACTGAAATCATTTATACGCTCGTCCAAACATAGGATAAACAAAAACCAACCCGTACTTCATACCAACAGGACTTACGCAAAGCTTATACATATAGCGTTCTTGTCGGTTCAATCCCTCTGTGGTTGCCCTCAGATGTGGTGATGTTGCGTAAGTCCTAACCAAGCCTGTCTATTCAATCTTGTTTCTATACCCTGCAAAGTAGCAAATATATGCTGGCGGTTAGAAACCGCGTCTACACAGACAAAACCCGGATGGTGCAAGGGTTTATTCAAAAGTCCGCGCCTGCGGACTTTGTTTATATAGCTGCGAATTCTATTCGCCCAGTTTTACTAACATCATTTCCCGCCAGTAAATGTAACCCCCCGGATAAAATAGCGATTAAAAAAAGCATAAATAGCCAGCGCAGGCAGCGTAAACACCATCGACGCCGCCATAATGTAGTTCCAATAATTGATATATTGCCCCTTAAACGTATTCAATCCCAGCGGCAGGGTAAACATCTCCTTATCCGACAAAATAATCAGCGGCATTAAAAAATTATTCCACGAACCCATAAAAATAAAAATCGCTTGTGCTGCCAAAGCAGGCTTCGCCAAAGGCAGAACAACTTGCAAAAAAGTTTCCCAGCGACTTAATCCATCCAGCGCCGCTGCCTCCTCTAGTTCCTTTGGAAAATTGACAAAAAATTGCCGCATCATAAAAATAAACGTCGCATTCACCGCAGTGGGTATAATCAACCCCTGATAAGTATTCAACCATCCCAAGTATTTTAAAATCAAATAGCTGGGAATCAACGTTACTTGTCCCGGAATCATTAAAACACCTAAAATTACAAAAAATAAAATTTTATTGCCAGGAAACCGTATTCGTGCCAGCGCGTAGCCAGCCATCGAATTAAAGATTAAATTCAATCCGGTAACACAAACAGCAATAAACACGCTGTTAAACAACCACCGCCCAAACAAAGCTTCCTGAATAAAAATCTTCTTGTAGTTATCCAGCGTAAAATGTTCGGGCATAAAATTCATCCCACCCGCCACAATATCTGACAGTGGCTTAAAAGACGCTGAAAGCGCCCAAGCAAACGGTATAACCGTAATCACAGCATACAAAATTAATGCTGCATACAAAATAACTTTGAGCCACCGAGAACGATTCATACAAAATTAAGGTAAATTCTTGAACTATCTGTATAGCAATCCTAATTCATTTGTAAAATATTCTGTATCTCTTGTTTCTCTTTCTTCGTGTCCTTTGCGTTTTTTGCGGTTTGTTAAAAAATATTTCACAATTTCTTCAAGGATTGATCTAGTTATAGAGTAGCCAATTCCCACTTTACGAGTCTAATTTTTCTTCTTGAAAAAAACGCCGTTGAATTAGCGTTGCCACCATAATAACAGCCGCCAGCATCAACGCCAATGCCGCTGCATAGCCCATATCCAACCTCTTAAAAGCATACTGATAAATTAGAAGTACAACCGTTAGTGTTGAGTTATTCGGGCCGCCGGAACCTTTTGAAAAAATATAAGATTGATCGAAAAGTTGAAAGGTGCCAATAACACCCATCACCACAATAAAAAATGTCACCGGCTTGAGCAACGGCAATGTAATATAAATAAATTTTTCCCAATGGCTAGCTCCATCAATTGTCGCCGCTTCATAAAGAGAAGCAGGGATATCTTGCAGAGCTGCTAGATAAATTACCATAAATAAAGGTGCTGTTGCCCAGATATTCATTAACATAATTGCTTTCAATGCTACCGATGGATCTCCTATCCAGTTGTAAGTTGGTAGTCTTAAAAAAGCTAAAAAATTGTTAAGTAGACCATTGGAGTTGTAAATCCACATAAAAATTAAGGTTAATACAGCCGATGAAGTGACAGTCGGCAGAAAGAAAATAATCCGAAACCAGTTTTTTCCTTTGATTTGAGTATTGAGGATTGTGGCTAGAAGTAGCGCCAGTATCGTTTGGATAGGAACAACAATCGCCACATACTCAGCGGTGTTCTGCAAAGCAATCCAGACTTGGGAATCGTCAGCCATTCTGACAAAGCTTTTTAAGCCAATAAATCTATAACTCAGTTCTCCTAAAATTCGTACTTTGTGAAAAGCGATAAAAATAGCATAGGCAATCGGAAGAATAATAAATATTCCCATAATAATTAGTGTAGGAGCCATAAACAAGTAGCCAGCTAAAGCTTGTCTGGTAATTTCCTTCTTCCCAATTTCTCTCAACATTGGCTTCCTCTACTACTCCGCAAATTTTTAATTATTTGGCTGCTAAAATCTCCCGATTGGCTGTATTTTGCGCTTTTAGCATCGCATCTTGCAAAGATTGTTCGCCGATCAAAGCACTAATAAATTGATTATTAAAGTGGGTTAAAATAGTTGGTAAATTTTCCCCAGATTGCCAAATTGTTGCATATTTTGCCCCTTCAACAAATGGAGTATACAGAGAATTTTCAGAATAGTTTAGCTCATTTAAAACGGATTTCCGAGTCGGTATAGCTAATCCTTGACTCGCCCACGCTTTCATCCCTTGCTTCCCAGTTAAGTAAGCAATTAATTTCCAAGCTGCCTCTTTATGCTGGGCTTGTTTATTCATTACATAAGCCACCGTATAAGCCATTGTTCCTTCCTTTTCGTTCACTGGTGGAACTTCAGCGATCGCAAACTCAACTTTGGGAAAAGTTTCTTTCAAAAATGGGATTGCCCAGCTACCTTCTATTGCCATTACGGTTTTACCTTGCCCCAACATTTCGCTACATGAATCAGCACCAACATCTGTAGGCTGGGCGGCAGTTCTCTCTTTTCGATACTGATTTATAAGTAGTTCTAAACCTTTCAGGCTATCTGGAGTAGCGAAGGCAGCGTAGCCATTTCGATCGATTAACTGACCTCCAAATGCTTTAATCATAAAGTATTGACGGGAAAGTTCGGGGATAATACAAAACCCATACCGATCGATTCTTCCATCTCTATTTTTATCGATAGTCAATTTTTGTGAATAATCCCGCAATTCCTCCCAGGTTTGGGGAGGTTGGCTTAAACCAACTTCAGCAAAAGCTTTTTTGTTATAAAAAAGTGCCAGCGTAGCAAAATCTTTAGGCAACCCGTAAATTTTTCCGTTATACCTAAAAGCCTTAAGTAAAGAAGGTTCAAAATCATCTAAGTCAAATTTAGCTGTAATATAAGAGTCTAAGGGTTCCAGTACCTCATACTTCATCAATAAAGGAGCTTCAAAAGAATCTAAATAAAATACATCCGGCGCAGCATCACCAATTAATCTAGTTTTGATAACATCCATGTATTGTTCATTGATGACTTCATACTTTACCTTAATATTGGGATTTTCGGCTTCAAACTTCTTTAGTACCCGATCTAGCAATTGTTGCTCGTTGGGGTTGCTTTGCCATCCGCTCAGCGTAACCGTGGTAAAATTTTCTACGGTACGGGATTTACAAGTGCTTAGGGTGATAATGACCAGCAGTGATAGAAGAAATCTATAAATATTTTTATTCATCAGGCAATTATTTGAAACTGTTAGCTTACAAAAACTGAAGCTTTACTTTAAATCAATAAAGTAGATGTTTTAGTTCAAGCAAGAGAGTTATCAGTGTAAAGAATGGTTACAAAAACAACGTTGCTCAAAAAAATATGATGGCTTTTAGTCGCTCATGGTGAGCATTTTAACGCTGTTTCGGTTCAAAATTGGGCATTCAATTATGTCAGTTGGATTTAACGGGTCTAGTAATTTTTTCCAAAAACTGTGGAGTTTTTTGAGCCGGGGGTTGCTATTAGGCATTGTCCTGTTAGGATTGGCAGGATGTCAGCTACAGCCGGGGCGTTCGGAAGCAGCGGATGTCATCCGACTGACGTTGTGGCAAGGGGTGAATCCGCCGCCGAATCGGGATGTGTTGCAGTCGCTGGTGGACAAGTTCAATCAGGCGCATCCGAATATTCAGGTGGAATCCTTTTATGTGGGACAAGCGGATCAGCAGTTGCCGAAAATTTTGGCAGCGGTGGTGGGAAATGCGCCGCCGGATCTGTTGTGGTTTAACGCGACCCTCACGGGTCAGCTGGTAGAATTGGATGCGATCGCGCCTTTGGAAAATTGGCTGGCGCAATCCCCTGTGCGCGACGAAATTGACCCCGCCTTGTTTGAATCAATGCAGTACGCGGGTCATACTTGGTCGGTGCCGTTTGGGACGAATAATGTAGGAGTTTTTTATCGTCCCAGTTTGTTTAAGGCAGCGGGGATAACCGAGTTGCCCAAAACCTGGGACGAATTGCGGCAAGTTGCTCGTACTTTAACCCGCGATACAAATGGCGACAAGCGCATCGACCAACACGGGATATTTTTGCCTTTGGGAAAGGGAGAATTTGCAGTATTCCTTTGGTTGCCATTTCTGTGGAGTGGCGGCGGTGAGTTGGGGAATACTCAAGGGCAAGAAGCTTCTGCGATCGCTTTAGCCAACAATCAAGGCGCGATCGCTGCCCTTCAATTCTGGCGCAATTTAATTGAAGATGGCTCAACAATTTTGTCTCTACCAGAACGAGGCTATGAGACAGATAACTTCCTTGCCGGAAAAGTAGCAATGCAACTAACCGGCCCTTGGACGCTGGGGCAACTGAAAGCAACTGGCGTTGATTTTGGCGTTTTCCCCATCCCAGCGCAAAAAGAACAAGCTACGGCGACTGGGGGCGAGAATCTGTTTATTTTAAAAACTACCCCGGAACGAGAACAAGCGGCATGGACGTTTGCTGAATATGTTGCGGGAGAAGAATTTCAGACCGAATGGGCGCTTGGTACAGGCTACCTGCCCGTGAATCTGAAGGCGCGACAAAGTGCTAAATATCAAGCCTTTGTCGCCGAACAACCGGCGGTGAAAGTGTTTTTAGAGCAAGCAAAGTATGCGCGATCGCGTCCTATCTTCACAGGTTATAATCGGGTTTCCGAAAATGTAGGCAGAGCGCTGGAATCTGTCTTACTAGGCAAAAGTTCGCCCCAGGAAGCACTTAAAGACGCCCAGCAGCGGCTAGATTTAATTTTTAAATAATTAAACGCTTTCGGTACGCAAAGTTATATAGCATTCCTAACTGATTTGTAAAACTCTCTATTTCTTTTCTCTGCGTCCTTGGCGTCCTCTGCGGTTCGTTAAAAAAACTATTTCACCCCTCTTGGCGTACCGACAAGCGTTTCAAATCTTTGACGCTGGCTACAATCTAGCAGCACAGACAGCGGCTCCAATGAGTCCCACTTGCGGATTTAGCACAATATGCACCGGCATTCTTTCTAATAACGGACTCACGCGACCTTTGTTAAGAAAAGCATGGAGGAAACTGCCTTCTTGAATCAACGGCAGAATTTTAGCAGCGATGCCACCAGCAACGTAAAGACCGCCATAAGGTAATAGTTTGATAGCCAGATTCCCGGCTTCGGCACCGTAAGCTTCCATAAAGATTTGCATTGTTTGTTCGCACAAGCGATCGCGCTTTTCCAGAGCAGCTTTGCCAATAATCGCGGCGGGATCGATCGTCTTGTCTTTCTGCCCGATCTCTTGTTCCCACGTTCTAATAATCTGCCCAATTTCTGGCGATTCCTCAGCAATTTGGCGATCTCTCAGAAACTGGTAAATCGACACAATGCCTAGACCGGAAACCACTCTCTCGACTGAAATTCGCTGAATATTATGCTTATCAAGCAGATATTTCAACAGCTGAAATTCTAACTCCGAGCGAGGCGCAAAGTCAGCGTGTCCGCCTTCCGAAGGGAACACCTTATAGACGTTGGATGCTAAGCGGATTAAAAACCCTTGTCCCAAGCCGGTACCAGCACCAATCACGCCAATTGGCGCATCTTCCTGATGCTTGCCAGTTTGCAAAGTGTACAAGTCTGATTCAGTTAAACCCAGGACACCATAGCCAACGGCGGCGAAATCGTTGATTAAACTAACCGCAGCGATTCCCAATTGTTGCTCCAGCCGTTTGCTATCAAGCGACCAAGATAGATTTGTCAGGATAGAGGTGTTATTGACAACGGGACCTGCGATCGCAAAACAAGCTTTTTCAGGTTTCGGCGTCTCGCCTAGTTGTCCAGCCGCCGCCGTCAAAAACTGCCGCACCATTGGCACCAAATCGGGAAAGTTGCCACTGGGAAAAATCGCCTCATACAGAGTCTGCAATAATGCCCCAGAATCAGACGACACCACCAAGCGCAGAATCGTCTTAGTACCCCCGATATCCCCTGCTAGTAACAATCCCATGACCTTAATTAAACCGGATGACTTTTTCAGTTTGGCTCAAGTGAGAGACATCTCCATTGAGTTCCATCACCCATTCTTCACCATCGCGCACCAGCTTAACCAAACAACATAGTGCCGCATTCACTTCTGTTTTAGCAGTTCCACCGATTAGCCCAAGGGTCGCACCCAGGACGGATGCCCCGTGACCCACCAATAATATATCTTCGGGAAACTCAGCAGCAAGGCGTCTTGCGACTTCCCCAGAGCGTTTCATTGCTTCTTCCCCAGTTTCGGGATAATTCGCTACCACGCGAGAGGTGTAACTGAGGTCAATTTGGGGAAATTGCTCGTGCAATGCTTCCATTGACAATCTTTCAGGCATCGCTGGCATCCAGTGAGGATTTAGCCATTCGCTTAAGCCAGACTCAAGTTTGATTGGTAAATTCAGTTGTGCAACTTGGTGCGCTGTTTGTACCGTTCGCAGGAAGGGTGAGGCAAAAATATGGGCAATCTTTTCTCCCTTCAGGCGTTGCGCTAGTTGTTTGGCTTGCTCCACGCCGTCCTCAGACAGGGGTGGATCGTAGGGACGTTCGGCGGTTAAGAACCAGTCGGGGTTCACGAAGTCGAGGCGGTTGGCGTGTCTTGCAATCCAGACGGTTTGAGTCATGGGTTTATGGGATAATGAGCAAAGAGCAAGCCTGATACCATTTCACCTGAACGTCGCTACAAATAAATTGTTGTCAGTGGCGACCTGCAACAGACGCGATCGCGTCTCTCGTCTTCTACAATCCAAAATCTGAAATCCCAAATCGTATAAGGCTATTGAGTTCGCCATCTCTTGAGCAGTCTGCCAATTTAATATATATATTCTGCAAAGTCAATCTCAGTCGTTTCTCTCAAGTCTTTTAGGCGGAATAGAAAGCCCGGATTCTGCTCAAATTGCCATTGCCGCGTTTTCCTTGGCTTTGCGCCCAAAAAACCGTCCTTCTGCTTAAGAAAATCCCTATTTTTCGGCTTCTGGCGCTCAGACATGATGCAATAATGTAATACCGCGATCGCGTCCCTCACCGATAAGAGCAATTTCTCAATCGGGGTTGCTAACGTTTCGCGATTCCTGTCCTACCCCCGCCTGCCAATGTCGCTGAGTGTCAGTAAGCATCTGCAAGATTTTTCTCATTTTGTTTCTCAAGATGCAATTATCCGAGCGATTCCTGGGTACCCTTTTAATAGCTGATGTTGAAGGAAAAGGCACGGGAACCCCCCTCTTGGGATAGACACGGCTCCTTTCAGAAAGGTTACAATAGTTTACAATTGCGATCGCTATAAATTATCGCTCTGATTCAAGACTCAGCGCTATGAAAACTGCTCAGACCTCTACAGATACCGTCCGTGCTTACTTGCGAGAAATTGGGCGCGTTCCCCTGCTTACTCACGAGCAGGAAATCCTTTATGGGAAACAAGTACAGCGCTTAGCCAGCTTGCAGGAAGTGAAAAATTCACTCTTGTTGCAGTTAGGATACGAGCCAACCGACGAAGCGTGGGCTTCTTCAACTGGGTTGTCAGAGAAAGAATTACAGCAGGCGATCGTATTGGGTGAAATCGCCAAGCGCAAGATGGTCGAAGCCAACTTGCGGCTTGTCGTCTCGGTTGCCAAAAAGTACATCAAACGTAACGTAGACCTCTTGGACTTGATCCAGGAAGGCACAATGGGAATGCAGCGGGGCGTCGAAAAATTTGACCCCACCAAAGGCTACCGATTTTCCACTTATGCTTATTGGTGGATTCGGCAGGCGATCACTCGCGCGATCGCAGAAAAAGGACGTACCATTCGCCTCCCCATTCACATCACCGAAAAACTCAACAAAATCAAAAAAGCTCAGCGCCAACTCGCTCAAAACCTGGGACGAGCTGCTACAGTCGGCGAACTAGCCGCCGAACTAGAATTAACCCCCAAGCAAGTTCGGGAGTACCTAGAACGGGCGCGTCAGCCCCTTTCATTGGATCTGCGCGTCGGAGATAATCAGGATACAGAACTGGTAGAACTACTGGAAGACACCGGACCTTCCCCAGAAGACTTCGCAACTCAATCCTCTCTCCAAGTTGACTTAGAAAAACTAATGTCAGACTTAACGCCTCAACAACGCGAGGTATTAGCACTGCGGTTTGGTTTAGCCGATGGACAAGCCATGACTCTGGCAAAAATTGGCGAACTTCTCAACATCAGCCGGGAACGGGTGCGGCAAATCGAACGGGAAGCCCTCTCCAAGCTTCGCAAGCGCAAAGCCGATATGCGGGAATACATCGCGGCTAGCTAATGGAAGATTGAGGATTGAGGACTGAGTAGCCAGTTTGAAGTTTTGAGTAGGAACTTTCTCAGCCCTTATGAGGTAAAAGAATCCGCCGTTTAAAGTTCGGTTCTGCCCACTGTGACCCCCAAAGGAGCCTGCTAAATTAAGAGTATTACAAACATTTACAACTCTCGGAGCCAGCTTCCGAGTCGATCGATAGAACAAATCTTGAGCAGTGATCTACCCTGGTGCGGGGATCTGGGAGTAGCTGCCTCTAGGAAGTACGGAGAAACAAAGTGAACAACCCGTCAAATCGAGTTTCAGAGTTCTTTGAAAGTGAGTCGGAAGGCGGCAACTTGCTTTGGCAATACGTCCAATCCATGAGTCCAGAGACGATTACCCAGCTTTCCAAACCCTCGTCTCAGGAAGTGTTTCAGGTAATGGAACGCAATATTGTCGGGCTGTTGGGGCACCTACCCCCAGAACATTTTGGCGTAACTATCACCACTAATCGTGAAAATTTAGGGCGTCTGCTGGCTTCGGCGATGATTAGTGGCTATTTCTTGCGGAACGCCGAACAAAGAATGACCTTTGAAAACGTTTTGGCAGGTGGTGCTGAAGTCAACTTGTCTGATGCTGAGTAGGGACGACCGGCATCAGCGCCAATTGTACCAATGATTGTATTGCAATTGCCGCAACAAAGCAGCTCGGCAAACTGGGAAGTCAGTCTGCCGAGTTCTGCTATTTTGGAGTTTAGGCGATCGCTTCTAACCTAGTACTCCCAAAACGGTCGAAACCTCCCCTGGCGTAACCACCCCGACTCCTACGCCCGCGCCCGGAATCTGCACGATGTCCCTGGATGTCGCGCTGTCAAGCGTACAATTTGGGTATGCAATCCCAGCTTCCTATGCGTGAAACCTCCTCTCCCATCCCCCACAAAAACATCGGCGTTGCCGTTATCTGGAACGAGCAGAAAGCAATTTTAATCGATCGCAGACCCCAGAATGGTCTTCTGGGCGGGCTTTGGGAATTTCCTGGCGGCAAATTAGAGCCGGGTGAAACCATTGAAGAATGTATTAAAAGAGAAATTCAGGAGGAATTGGGGATTGAAATTGAAGTGGGTAAGCATCTCATCACTATCGACCACACTTATACCCACTTCCGCGTCACTCTCAACGTCCATCACTGCCGCCACCTCACAGGCATTCCCCAACCCATCGAATCTGATGAAATCCGCTGGGTGACATTGGACGAAATCGATCGGTTTCCCTTTCCCAAAGCGAACGTCCAAATTATCGACGCCCTGCGGCAGAATTAGAAATTTCTAATTCGATTTACGAACCGCGAAGGACGCCAAGGACGCAAAGAGAAGAGGGAAGAGGGAAGAGTGCGATCGCGTTCATTCTTTTTTATAAAATTTTCAGTATCATTATGGCTTCTAGACGACTTCATGCTGGCGGTAAGATCAAAGCCAAGGCACGATTTAGCATTTCTTTTTTATTAATTAGTTGTTCTAATTCTTCTAGTTCATAACGTCCTTCTTCTACCTCTAAGGAAGCCTTATCAATAGCATTCAAGTAGGCTTCTTCTAGAGTTTCAACCAACTCTTCTGGCGTTAGGTAATAACTCTCTGCTTGACGACGCTTATTTGTTCTCGGAATTTCTCGAACTGAATTTCGGATAGAGACTTCCCAAGAACGAGTCGTGCGATTTTCAGTTTGCTGTTTAATTAGATGTAGCAGCAGAATCACTGCATAACTACGAATGTTATCAATAAGGTCGTTTTTGCTCATTTCTTCGAGTTCTTCTACAATCGCTAACGAGCCTTAGATATCACCTTTTAGCAGCAAGTCTTTAAGGTCTAATAGTTCTTCCATAACGGCTGATTTAATCTAAGTTGTTTCTATTGTATTTTGAAGCGATCGCTCATCCGCAAAGGCGCAGCAGCTGTCAGTGTTACAGGTTCCATAGATTAGCCGTGAGATACGGAGATTACACAGTTGTAGTCTAGCCGTCTCTCTTGTGGCAAGAACATCAATACCCATCTATTATCATCAGAAGCGATCGCCCATCTTTTCCCGCTTTCGTCGAGTTTCGTCTGTGTAGCTGCGATTTCCTTTTCTCCGGGACTTCTTCACTGAGGACAGCCAACCAACTTCGTACAATAAAGAAGCAACTCGCGCTAGCCATTCCTGACTGTGAAGCAAGCCTCAAACGGTTCCACCCCTAACTTTCAGCCTTGTCAGATTGTTTGTTTAGACCATGAAAATACTCGCCTGTACGCTGACGTGATTCAAGTTGTCGATTCGCGGCAGATATGTTGGGTGCGTCCTTTGATGCTTACTGTAGTTCCAGACAATGATGCCAACTTGTTACCAACGCTGTACGATTTGCGTCAGGGTGCCGATTTAGTATGGCCTGTAACGTTGTTTCGACCAGCGCTGGATACCGAGGTGATTCCCCTGTTAATGCAATTGGACGCCCCAGATGCGACGGCGGACGCCTCAGATGCCCACTGGCAACTCAGTTGGTTTGTCCGCCAAGTTTGGCAAGCCAATCAGAGTGATTTTCAGGCTTCGTAGCGAATTCCGGCATCTCTCATCCGTTGAATCGCTTCGTGCATCCGTTCATCTGCCACGGTGAGGGCAATCCGAAAAAAGCCTTCCCCAGCAGCACCATACCCGTTTCCAGGGGGCACTATAAGACCGCATTTCTCCAGTAACAGGGTGACAAATTCCGTTGAAGTATAACCTTTGGGAACGGGTACCCAAATATAGAGGGTGGCTTTGGGAGGCTCAATAGGCCATCCTAAGGATTGCAATCCTTCGACGATGATGTTGCGGCGGTTTTGGTAAACTGACATCACCGCTTGGAGTTCTTCTTCTGAGGTTTCATAGGCAGCGATCGCTGCCCGTTGAATTGCCTTGAAGATGCCAGAATCTACATTGGTTTTAACTTGTCCCAGTCCCTTAATTCCGATCGCATTCCCCACGACAAAACCAACCCGCCAGCCGGTCATATTGTAAGACTTAGATAAACTGTGAAATTCAATGGCAATGTCCTTTGCGCCCGGAACTTGTAGCACGCTTGGGGGTTTATAACCGTCATAAGCCATTTCCGAATAGGCGTGGTCGTGACAGATTAGAATATCGTAATGTTTGCAGTAGGTAACTAATTCTTCAAAGAATTCCAGCGTTGCCAGCGCACCTGTGGGATTGTTGGGATAGTTGATCCACAATAATTTCGCTTTCTGTGCTACTTCTTTCGGGATAGCATCTAAATCCGGTAAAAAACCGCGTTCTGCTAGCAGGGGCATTGTGTAGGGTTCCCCCCCAGCAAAAATTGTGGAAGTGCGGTACACCGGATAACCAGGGTCTGGAATTAGGGTGTAGTCTCCCGGTTCTACGAACGCTAAAAATGTATTGTGAATCGCTTCTTTCGACCCAACAGAAGACACTACCTCGGTTTCTGGATTTAAGCCAGCGACACCAAAGCGACGTTCCATCCAATCCGCAGCGGCTTGGCGATATTCTTTAGTTCCCTGATAAGGGGGATAGTTATGAGTCGAAGGTTCGTCAATCGCCTCATGCATCGCCTGGACAATATGCGCTGGCGTCGGACGGTCTGGATCGCCAACTCCAATGTTGATGATGTCCACCCCTTTGGCGATCATTTCATGCTGCTTGCGATTAATCTCGGCAAATAGGTACGGCGGTATCTTTTCTAAACGTTTGGCAAACTGCATGGCGATTTAACAACTGAAAAATAGAGCAAGTGCAAACAATTAGACAGTTTACCGCCAGGTGAGCCAAACGGATAAGAGATTGGTCTAGAAAGATTCCCAAGGCACGAATATTGTCTCGTGCCATCGACTAAATCTGCCTTTGATTTTTAATTTTACTTATGCACTGGGCACAAGTTGAATTCGACCGGCATCCATCTCTGACATGAGTAATTCCAGCGCCTCATAATCAACGTCAGAGATGTGACCCATTCTGGTCAATTCATAGTTTATTTCGTTCTCTATATCTGGAGTTAATTTCTTAATATAGAGAGCTTTTTCTACCAGTTGACGAATCGCGTATGTAGTTCTCATAAAAACCGATAGAACCCCGCACTTAAAAATTATCGGTTGAATATATAGATGAGCCAGTGATCTAAAGCTAGAGTTTAAAGTGATCTAAATCACTGTGAGATTAACCGCAATTGCCGCTAATTTTTTAAATAATTTCTGACAACTCTATGAAGCTTCGGAGTTGATGTTTAATAGCAATAATATTATCGTTGATAAGTTTTAATGGTGTGAAGAATAGCAGCGGATGTTTGTTTGAAGACCTATGTTTGAAGACTTAAGTGCCTGACGGGCGGAAATGCGCTTCGCATAGGATTATACTAAGAATACATCTGTCTTAGGTTAGATGCAGAAATTTAAAAAGATATACAAAGAGATTTATTTAATAGAGAACTTCTAAAAAGTCCGTATTAGGGGACACTTTTCAAACAAGCTTATTGAAAACTTTATATAAGAGGAGGTAACTAATGAAGATTTAGCAAACTACCTAAAAGGGGGTAGCCAATACCATAGTTTACAGTTTATTGTCGAAGCTATTACACAAATTTTTGTTTACAGCTGAAACAGGATGTTGTCATGCAAAGTACGCTAGTTCGCCCCAACGTTGCAGTTATTCGGCCCCAAGGTTATATCAATGCATCGAATGCGGTTGAGTTTCAAGGTCAACTGACGGCAGCTGTTTCTTCACCCGATCGATCTATTGTGCTGATTGATATGGTTCAAGTAGAGTTTCTCGATAGTGCTGGCTTGATGGCGTTTGTTTCGGCTCACCGTTTAGCACACAGTCTAGGACGGCGGTTTAGCCTCTGTTCGGTTTCGCCCTCGATTCGGATGATTTTTGAACTGGCTCAACTTGACGGAGTATTTGAAATTTTTGAAAGTCCTGCCGCCTTGGAAGCAAATATTGGAGTATAAGAACAAGCAAATACTTCTGAAGGAAAACTGAGAAGTTGAGCGCTATTGCTGAGTGCTAACTCTGAATTGGTGCTAGGGTTGAATCTGAGGCACTGGAAGCAGGGGAGCGTTTTGCAGTGGCGATCGCAGTCGAGAAACTACTTACACCAGAGATCCAGAAACCAGCTCGTTATTTGGGAAATGAGCTAGGAGCTGTCCACAAGCCTTGGGAAGCGGCGGCGGTACGCTGGGTTCTGACATACCCAGAAATTTATGAAGTGGGTGCATCGAATCTTGGGCATATCATTCTCTACAACATATTGAATGCTCAGTTGGGGCAGCTGTGCGATCGCGCATATTTACCCGCCCCTGATTTAGCGGCGAAACTCCGAGAAACACAGACGCCGTTATTTGCCGTGGAGTCGCGGCGAAGTCTTACAGATTTTGATATTTTGGGCTTTAGTCTCAGCTACGAGCTGGGAGCCACCAATATTCTGGAAATGCTGGATTTGGCCGGGATTCCCCTGACGTGGCGAGAGAGGCACACAAGCACAAGCGCAGGGGAGAGTGAAGAATTTCTCTGGAATTATCCCCTAATTTTTGCTGGGGGACAGACGGCAACCTCGAATCCCGAACCCTACGCAGACTTTTTCGATTTCTTGGCTCTGGGAGATGGCGAGGAAGTGCTGCCAGAGATTGGCTGGGTAGTGGAAAAAGGCAAAAAAGCTCAACTCAGTCGAGAACAACTATTGCTGAATTTGGCACAAGTACCAGGCGTATATGTGCCACAGTTCTACGACATGGCAGAAGATGGCTCAGTCCATCCCAATCGCCCGGATGTACCACAGCGGGTTTTACGGCGAGTTGCCGCCCCCCTGCCAGCTTATTCCATCGGGCTAGTACCTTATGTGGAGACAGTCCACGACCGACTGACCATTGAAGTGCGGCGCGGCTGTACTCGCGGTTGCCGCTTCTGCCAGCCTGGGATGCTGACTCGTCCGGCGCGGGATGTGGAACCGCAGGAAGTCGTAGAGGCAATTGAAAAGGGAATGCGGGCGACGGGATATAACGAGTTTTCCCTGCTGTCCTTGAGTTGTTCGGATTATCTATCTCTACCGGCGGTGGGGATGGAAATCAAAAATCGCCTCAAAGATGAAAATATTTCCCTTTCTTTACCCAGTCAGCGGGTAGACCGATTTGATGAAAATATCGCCAATATTCTCGGCGGGACGCGGCAAAGTGGGCTGACTTTTGCGCCGGAAGCTGGAACCCAGCGGATGCGGGACATTATCAACAAGGGGTTGACGAACGCAGAATTGCTGCGGGGCGTGAAAACAGCCTACGAGCAGGGTTGGGAAAAAATTAAGCTGTATTTTATGATTGGTCTGCCTGGAGAGACGGATGTAGATGTTATCGGCATTGCCGAAACTGTCCGTTGGCTACAGCAAGAATGTCGGACTGAAGGCAGAAAGCGTCTGCATTTCAACCTGACGATTTCCAACTTTACGCCGAAGCCTCACACGCCTTTCCAGTGGCACTCTGTCTCTACAACTGAGTTTCAACAGAAGCAGAAACTTCTCCGCGACGAGTTTCGCGGGATGAGGGGGGTGAAGGTAAACTTCACCGATGTGCGACTTTCGGCGATGGAAGATTTTATGGGACGGGGCGATAGGCGTCTGGCATCAGTGCTGCGTCGCGCTTGGGAACTGGGTGCGGGGATGGATGCCTGGTTTGATAGTGTGGAGCGGGCTTTTGCGGCTTGGGGACAAGCGATCGCCGAATCTGGCTTAACCTGGAAATACCGCCTTGTCGAGAACGGCGAATGGAATTTGATGGGGAATGGGAATGAACAGCTACCCATTCACGATTCCCCATCCCCAATTACCAATCCCCAATTAGATGCGCCGTTGCCTTGGGATCATATCGATACGGGAATTGATAAGAACTGGCTAGTCGCTGACCTGAAACGGGCTTTAGAAGCTGCAACAGTGCCGGATTGCTCTTTTGAAGGCTGTTCTCACTGTGGCATTTGCGGGACTGATTTTGGGCACAATATTGTCATCAAGCCGTTGCCGATTCCAGAATTTGCCGGACACTTCACGCCGAATACAGCTAGGGTGCAGCGGTTGCGGGTTTGGTTGGGCAAGCTGGGCGATATGGCGCTGGTGAGTCATCTAGATTTGGTGCGCCTGTTTGACCGTGCTGTGCGTCGGGCGGCATTGCCAGTTGCTTTTACGGGCGGGTTTCATCCCAGTCCCCGCATTTCTCCAGCGAGTGCGCTGTCGCTGGGAGCAACCAGTGAAGGTGAAATTGTGGACTTTGAGCTAACCCAGACGATGGATGTGGCGACGTTTCAGGAGAAGTTAGCTGCCCAGTTGCCATCTGATATCCCGGTTTATCGGGTGGCAGATGTTGATTTGAAGGCTCCTTCGGCGACTCAGTTGTTGGAAAAAGCGGAGTATTTGATTGCGGTGGCAGCGCTTCTGTCGGCGTCACCAGAGGAGTGGGAAGGCTGGGTGGAGGCGATTAAAGCGAGTGAGAGCATTTTAATTGAGCAAGCTACGAAGTCTGGGAAGAAGAAACAGATAAATCTGCGCGATCGCTTGTTTGAATTGGAGATGAATGAACCGCCAAGACGCAAAGAGCGCCAAGAAAGAGGGGAAGATAGAGGGGAAGAAGGCGTTGTTCTGCGCTATTTGGGCAGTTGCCAAAATGATGGAACTGTGCTAAGACCGGAGCATATCGTCTTCATGCTGGAGCAAGTGACGGGGCGGGAGTTTCAGCTGTTGCACGCTCACCGACGTCAGCTGCTTTTGAAGGATTGATTGCCTAATGCGGATTCTTGCCATTGGCGACATTCACCTGCCTCTATCCGAACAACCTGAGTTTATGTTGTTCTGGGAACGGTTTAACAAGCCAGCGCCCCACTTTTCCGGCAAAACGATGGTTTGCGGACATACCAGCCAAAAAAGTGGCGTGCCGGTCAATCTCGGTCACGCCATCTGTATCGATACCTAGGTTTACGGTGAAGGTTGGCTGACTTGCCTGGATGTGACGAGTGGCAGAGTCTGGCCAAGCAAATCAAGCAGGTCAGCAGCGAAATGGTTGGATTGACGAATTTCTCGGCAGTAGTGATGCTCCAGCATCTAAATTTTGGTTCCCAGGCTCAGCTTGGGAACGAGGAACAACCTCCAACCTTTGATTAAGACCAGTGAATGTGCGATCGCTCTTGCACGACTCTTTGATAAACTGCTTCAGTTTGTTTCCCTATCTTCGACCAGCTGAACCGACGTTCTAAATCTTCATAAGCGTTATCAATTAGCCATTGGGCGTAACCCGAATTTTTTAGCACTTCTAAGATGCCCCAGGCGAGAGAATCCGAGTTGTTCGTCTGAGTAACAACCCCAGTCTTGGTGTGTTGCACGACTTCTGGTAAACCACCCGTGTCTGATACAACAACTGGCACGCGGGCGGCAAAGCTTTCTAGGGCAACAATGCCAAAGGGTTCGTAGAGACTGGGAAATACGGCGCAGTCGGCAACGGTTTGGAATTTATCTAGGTCGGCATCTGACATAAAGCCAGTGAAATAGCAGTCGTCCCAAATGCCTAAATTCCAAACTTGCTGCTTCAGCGGGTCAGTATTGCCGCCGCCAATAATCACAAATTTGACGTTGCCCCCCATTTCCCAAATGACTTTCGGGGCAGCATTCAACAACACGGAAACGCCCTTTTCGTAGGACATTCGACCCACATAATAGACAATTTTCTCCCGATCTTCGGCAAACTGGCGACGGAAGTTCAAAGCATCAAACTCGTGCCAGCGCGGTTTCTTTTCCGGTCGGATGCCGTTGTAAATGACATCCATTTTGTCCCAAGGAGTTTCTAGCGCTCGTTCTACTTCTTGCCGCATATAGTCGGTACAAACAATAATCCGCCAAGAGTTATAGGCGAGAAGTTTTTCTTTGCCGCTAATATAGCGGTGGTCGTCGTTGTAGATGCCGTTGTAACGACCAAATTCTGTGGCGTGAATCGTAGTAATCAGCGGTACTTTAAAATTGTGCTTGAGGGCGATCGCGGCATCTCCCACCAGCCAATCGTGGGCATGGATCAAATCAAACGGGCCATCTTCCATCATCAGCTTACCGCCGTGAATCCCCATGCTCTGGTTCAAATTCACGACCCAGTGGAAGAAGTCATAACCGTAACCCACTGGCACCCGATGTACGTGGACGCCATCTACCACTTCGTACAGCGGCGCGTGACCAAACTCCACTGTCAGCAAGTGGACTTCATGCCCCAGTTTGATCAGTTCTGGATATAACTCCCCTACATGGCGGGCAATTCCTCCGACAATGCGCGGCGGAAATTCCCAAGTCAGGACTAAAATCTTCATTTCCCCCAATCCCCCCAATTCAGTTACAAATCGCTACAGATCGACATAGTTCTAAAAATTATAGTCTCCTAGTTGGGACAATAAGGGTGTTATAGATTTAAATAATCTTTTAACCCTGAGCAGAGATAGACACTCAATCTATTTCTATTGTTGCTTTTATTTGAGGGATAAGCAGTTAATACAATAAGAAGCAAGAAAAGAATAAATTATGAAATGTGAAGCCTAGAGTTTATTTCTTTTCTAGCTCTAGATATCAATCGCCTTCATCCTACCGCTAGCTCTTGATGTGCTGCCGAATAGATATTTCAATAACGAAGTTTGTCCCCAAATAAACTCTAAAAGACACTTCAATTGCCTATCCGGTTTTTCCACAATAATCCCCAGATTAATTAACCACCCCAGACCGATGCTCTTGCCCATCGGTTTCGTTGTGAAAAAGAAGGCATGATTTGCCATCCATATTGCCATTTGGGAACATCTATGACTTCCGTGGGAATGCGGATGTTGCTGGGTTGATATGGAATTGCTCGGTGCGTGCGATCGCTTAGTTTGCCACTAGATGCGACAAAAGACGAATTTAAGTTAGAGAAATCTGTTGGCGAAATGCCTGCCACGCAGCGATCGCTTGATCGTTCGAGGCAACTCCTTTTTGCATTAAAATAACGCCATCTTTGAAGCCAATGATGCCATACTCCCCACTACCAGACAGCCGATCGATCGTGGGAACACCCTGTTGCAATAGTCCGCGTTCTTCCTTGAAAGCGGCTTTATACTGCTGCGCTTGCCACAAATCAGCAATGATGTAATCCACATTGACCACTTCACCAGCATCATTGCGGAGTTGCAAAGACGGGAAGCGGATGATTTCGCGGCGACCAGAAAGATGGGGCACGAGATAGGTTGTTGCCGTTACACTGGCGTCAGGCGGAATCTGAGCCAATAAAGGGCTTCCTTGGCTGACGTGTTCCCATTGCCGCGTCAGAGGGACATAAACCAAAGGCTGAATAGAATCTGGGATCAGGAAGTAAAAAGTCCGATTGGGGTTAGAAGTGAGCGTAAAAAACACTGAAAGGCAGAGGCAGATGACCCAAAAGCGCCGAAACGACGGCGAAATCGATTTGGGATAATTAGGTTGCACCTCAGACTCAGCAATCTCTGATGTCTGAGGTTTTCGCCCCCATTTAAAATCTCTTATCCAGATTCTAAAGTCGCTTTGCCCTGCCCACCAGAGAATTGCCCCGTAAAATAGCCCAGGCACGATTGTCATCGCATAGCGAATATTAATGGCTAGAACCGACTGTCCCTTACCTAATAAAAGTTTCAATAGGGGAAATCCCGCTACCATCCAAGAAGCCGGAGAAATCGCTGGCACAAAAGCCAGGGGCAACCATTGACCTAATAAATACTTAATCGTGCCAAAGAAGGGTGAAAACAGCTCGACGATGAGTCGCCAGGGGTTAGTCACCATTCCCCAGATAATTTCTAAGGTAGAAGCTTCTTCGCCATCCGCATACTGCCCGAACCGCTCCATCATAAACCGCTGAGAAATATCCTCGGAAAACAGCGGCATGATCAGATTAGTGAGGACAATCATGTAAGCAAAACTGAGGCTACAGACGGCAAGACCCGCCCTGGGATAGCGTTTGCTCAGGATCATGTAAAACCCGATACTAAACAGACTCACACCCGAATCTTCCCGAACCGCCAGAATCAAAACAGCCAGCACCCAAAATAGCCACCACCAGCGCTTTTCCATTGCTAGCAGCAATCCAAAGGTAAAGAGGGGAATTTGGCAAATATCGTGGAAATTAGCTAAGGTAGGGCCAAGAACAGCGTTAGCGCCGTAAAAGCTGACAGTAATTAGGGCGGAAATTCCCGGTTCCAGATGCTGTCGAGCTAGGACGTACAGAACCAAACCGGCGGTGGTTACGAGCGTAACTTGCAAAACGCTGAGAGTTGCGGGTGAGGGAAACAGGGCATATAAGGGTAGCCACAGCAAAAGGGCTGGGGTGAAGTGTTGCCCTAAGCGGTGGTAAAAAACTTCTGGGACTTCGCCATTGTGGACAACGTTGGTCGAAAGCTGCGAAGACAGGGAACTCTGAAAGAAGCGACCGTGAATGCCGTTCCAGAAGACTTGATTAAAGATGCCTTGATCGTAGGAGGAATAAAAGGTGAAGTGCCGATGCAGGATGAAGATGAGAGCGAACAAAAAAAATGCGATCGCTGCACCCATCACTACCCGTAACGCTGGCTGCTTGTGTAATTTCAACAACATCACTCACAATCGTTTATAAATGTTAAATAGATATTAAATTGAAAGCGGACTTTCGCTTCTCGTCCACTCTCAGTCAATACCCCTAAGAATTAAAGTGTCATCGGTTGGTTCCCAGTGCTGAAACCAGATTACATACAGGCAGCTCTTGAAAAACCTACCCATTCTGAAGCATCGCTACAGCTACTGCTGTTTGTCGATGAGCGTCCGAGTTCGCGCAAACAAATCCAGCAAATCCAAACTTATCTGGAGAACTTAAAGACCGAGTTTCCCTTTGAACTTCAGATGGTCGAGGTGGGGGAGCAGCCCTATTTAGCCGAACACTTTAAACTGGTGGCAACCCCAGCCTTGATCAAGATTCATCCAAAACCCCGACAGACGCTGGCTGGGAGTAATTTAATCGCTCAACTGAAGAATTGTTGGCCTCGCTGGCAACTGTGTGCCGAAGAATACCAGGAGACTTTAGCACGCGAGACCAACTCACCGACCACCGAGGCAGAAAAATCAGCGATTCGTTCTGTTGCTCATTCCGCAGAACTGATTCAACTGTCTGACGAAATTTTTCGCCTCAAGAAAGAAAAAGAAGAACTGCTGGAGCAGCTACAGTTTAAAGACCGGGTACTCGCCATGTTAGCTCACGACCTGCGGAGTCCCCTAACAGCCGCCTCTCTGACAATGGAAACTTTAGAATTAAGCTTAAATTCAAACAACAGCAGCAGACCCGCCAAGCTAACACCAGCACTGACCGAGCAGTTAAGCAAGCAGGCTCGTACCCAAATCCGGGCAATGGATCGGCTGATCGCAGATATTCTGCAAGCCGCCAGGGGTACGAGCGCCCAATTGCATATTCAACCGCATAAGTTGGACTTGGGGGCGCTTTGTTATGAGGTAATTAATTCACTGAAAAATCGGTGTCAGGGGAAATCTCAATCCTTGGAAACCGATATTCCCCAGGATTTGCCCTATGTCTATGCGGATGAAGAACGGGTGCGCCAAGTGATAGTCAACCTTCTGGATAACGCGATTAAGTACACGCCAGAGGGTGGCAGGATTCAAGTTTCAATGCTGCACCGCACGACCCAGAAAATTCAGGTGAGTGTTGGGGACACGGGTTTTGGTATCCCTGCGGAGAATCAAGAGCGCATCTTTGAGGATCGCTATCGCCTAGAGCGAGACGAAGCAAAAGAAGGGTATGGGATTGGTCTTGGCTTATGCCAGCGGATTATTCGGGCGCATTATGGGCGGATTTGGGTAAACTCGAATCTAGATAAGGGCAGCATTTTTCACTTCACGCTGCCGATTTACAAATAATTAAAAATTAAAAATTAAAAATTAAAAATTAAACACAAATAATTAAAAATTAAACACAAATAATTAAAAATTAAATTCTTGCTTTTTTTACCTTATTGTGCAAGTTTGGGGGAAATGAGCGATCGCTCTCGTTGCCGATGTGTGTTTGTGTCCTCTGCGACGAAAGCAATTCGTCAAAGGAGCGATCGCACAAAAGAGATCAACAGAAGCGATCGCGCTTAAACCGGCAGTGCCGCAGTCGTCGGAGAAGTCCCTGCCATAGCACCAGAGTAAACCAGACCCCGTTGCATATCTAGCGTCAAAATCGCTCCATCCCGAATAATTTCCGTCGCCTTCTTGACGCCCACAATTACCGGCACCCCAAGGCGTAAGCCAATCACAGCCGCATGACTGGTTAGGCTTTCATCCTCAGTAATAATCCCAGATGCCTTGCGAATTGCTTCCACAAAATCGGCATTCGTGCGGGGCACCACCAGAATTTCCCCATGATTAAAGTTTCCCACCTCTTTAGCAGTGCAAGCCACTCGCGCTCGACCGCTCACCGATCCCTGACCAATCCCAATTCCCTTGCCGAGAACTGATGTCACCATCTCAACTTTAATCAGGTCGGTTGAACCAGAGATGCCTTGGAGCGTCCCGGCAGTCATCACCACCAAATCTCCTTCAGCCAGCAGATGTTTCTCCAGTGCCACGTTGATTGCCGCCTGGAACGTCTGACCCGCTGAAGGTAAATCCAGCACCAGAAGCGGCTTCACGCCCCACACCATCTGCAACTGCCGCGCCACGTCCACATGGGGAGTCACTGCCAGAACCGGCGTAGAAGGTCGAAACTTAGAAACATTTCGGGCAGTGGCACCGCTTTTGGTCAACGACATAATCGCTGCTGCCCCCAGCTGCTCGGAAATTTGACCAACCGCCTGACTAATAGCATTCGTGATCGAGCGAGTGGTGCCCCGCACGTTACGGGCGATTTGTTCTTGCTCAATCCGCACGGCAATTCGCGCCATCGTCTCCACCGCTTCGATGGGGTATTTACCTACCGCTGTCTCGTTGGAGAGCATCACGGCGTCGGTTCCGTCCAAAATCGCATTGGCGACATCGGAAATTTCAGCACGGGTGGGACGGGGATTGTTCACCATGCTGTCCAACATCTGAGTTGCCGTAATTACCGGAATGCCCAGCTGATTCGATGTTGCAATCAGCCGCTTTTGCAGGATCGGGACATCCTCAGCAGGCAATTCAACGCCCAAGTCACCACGAGCCACCATGACACCATCGCTGAGCGAGAGAATGGCTTCCATTTGGTCGATGGCTTCGTGCTTTTCAATCTTGACAACCACCGGCACTTGCTTACCAGCACTGGAAATCAGCTCTTTAATTTCCAGCACATCCTGGGGGTTGCGGACAAAGCTCAGCGCTACCCAGTCAACGCCTTGGTCAAGACCAAACATCAAGTCTTTACGGTCTTTGTCAGTCAGCGCCTTAATTGACAGATAGACGCCAGGGAAATTCACTCCTTTGTTATTAGAAAGTGGCCCGCCTACGACAACGCGACAGTGCAATTCCCGCGCCGTGCGGTCTATCTGTTCCACCCGCATTTCCACTTTGCCATCATCCAAGAGAATCGCTGCCCCGGTCGGGACTTCATCTGCTAGAGGTTCGTAGGTGACAGAGCTAATTTCTTGGGTGCCTGGGACGAGGTGACTGGTTAAGATGAAGCGATCGCCCTTATTGAGGACGATAGACCCCATTTCAAACCGTCCCAAACGAATTTTGGGGCCTTGCAAGTCTTGCAAAATGCCCACCGGCTGATTCAGTTCAAAAGCCATCTGGCGGATCAAGCGAATGCTACGCTGATGGTCTTCATGAGTTCCATGAGAAAAGTTGAGGCGCAGGGTCGTCGCACCCGCTTCAATTAAAGCGCGTAAGACCTCTGGACTACTGGTAGCAGGGCCAATCGTAGCGACAATTTTTGTCCGGCGCTGGGGATTTCGCAGTTGCATGGGGCAAAATTCAGGGAGAGCAGAAGAGGACTGCGTGTAACACGAAAGCAAAGGGATACTATCACATTTGTTCCAACTCCTATTAGGGCTTTGGAGCCACTTCCCCTCTCTACTGTGTAGATATTATACTAAAAAACTTATGAATTTTACGGATTCATCGGTTCCCTGCGGTCTTGGTTGATGGGTTGCCCGGTCTCAGGTGCCGGTTTCTTTTGTGCCTCAGTAACCGGCTTGTAGACTAGACCTGAAGGCATAATTGTCCCGGTGAGATCGGCACCCGTCACGTCAAATGCTTCCTTCGCTTTGACCCCCTGTAGACTCGCATACTGCATCTTCGCAAACCGCATCTTCGCACCGCTGAGGTTAGCTCCATTTAGAACAGCATTGCTCAGATTAGCATTCTCCAAGGTGGCTGCTGTGAGATCGGCACCGGCTAGCACGACACTGGTGAGATTGGCACCCTTGAGATTGGCACCCTTTAAGTTGGCACCGCTTAGGTCATACCCGGTCAAGTTCACATTGCTCAAGTCACAAAATTGACATTCTTTATTAATTAATAATCTCTGAACGTGTTCTGGATTCTCTGCTTTGACCGACACTGCAAAGCAGACAGGCATCAACAGGGCGGTAGCGAGGATTCCTGGTTTCATGGGATGGTAGCCAACTGAGGAGATGAGTATCGATTGAACTGCCAAGACGCTCTCTTGTTAGCCATGCGCGTCGGAACAAAAGAGTCAACGGGGATGGAATGCGATCGCTCAATATCCATTCAATCCAATGACACCTTTGAGCTTAGCATCCTTCCAATTGGCACCCGTCAGGTTGGCATTCGCTAAGCTAGCCTGACCCAAATCTGTTTGAGTCAAGTTGGCATAACTCAGATTAGTATTTCCTAAATTGGCACCCCTGAGATCGGCACTGCTGAAATTGGTGTAACTCAGATTGGCTCCTGTCAAAATAGCATTCATCAGATTGGCACTTTCTAGATTGGTGCCAATCATCGACGCACCGCTTAAATTGGCAGACCGCAAATTCGCCCCGCGCAAGTTTACACCGCTCAAGTTGGCACCGCTCAAGTTGGCACTATCCAGATAAGCATCATGGAGATTAGCACCCGCCAAATTAGCGTTGGTGAGGTTGGCAAGCGGCAGTTTGGCATTGGTTAAGTCAGCATCGTTGAATTTAGCACCCGTCAAATTCGCACGATTGAAACCAGCACCCGTCAAATTCGCACCCGTCAAATTCGCACCCGTGAGAGTAGCACTTTGCAAATTAGCTGCTGTCAGCGATCCTTTTTGCAGATTGGCACCCGTGAGAATTCCACCATTCAAGTCAGCATTATTCAAAGAAGCCTGACTCAAGTCAGCATTGCTCAAGTTGACACTATCCATATTGGCAGTATCTAACTGGGCATTATTCAACTTGGCACCTGTGAGGTTGGCACCTGCTAAGTTAACAATTTGCATCTGAGCATCTTTTAGGTTTGCCCCGCCTAAATTGGCACCCGAAAGATTAGCTTCTATCAAATTGGCTTGTCCGAGATTTGCACCTGCTAACTGGGCAAAATTCAGTTGAGTTTGCGCTAGCTGGGCACGCTCTAGCTTAGCGCCCGTGAGGTTAGCTGCATATAAGTTTGCCCCCCGCAATTTAGCGTCTGTTAAATCAGCAACAATTTTATTTGCAGCCGCCAATTTTGCCTGTCTCAAGTTCGCCTTTTCCAAATTAGCGGCAGTTAGTTTGGCACCGTTGAGCTGGGCACCCTCTAGCTTAGCGCCCGTGAGGTCAGCAGCCGTCAAGTCGGCACCGTCAAGCTGGGCATTCCTCAAGTCGGCATTTCTGAGGTTAATTCCCCTGAGTTGGGCATCTTTCAGGTTACATCCAGGGCAAGTTTTCAGCGTCAGCAACTTCTGCACGTCTTTGGAGTTTGCCGCTTGGGCTGGGGTTGGTAAGCCAAGCGTTAACACTCCGACGACTGAAGTCGCGGCTAAACAAACCAAGCCCGTCTTCGCGGGCTTAAGGACAGCGAATTGATTAACTGGTTTTGGGTGCATGGGGCAGTTCTTCGAGCCGCGATTAACAACTAGTTAAGAGCCACGATACTGGATGCGGTAAATCCGGTTATTGGCTTCTTCCGTCAGCAGCAAACTCCCATCAGGTAGCACGAGTAAACCCACCGGACGCCCCCAGGTGGTTGGGACAGATGGGTTAAGCAGGAACCCGGTGAGAAAATCTTCATAGTAGCCCTGAGGACGCCCGTTAGAGAAGGGGGCAAAGACAATTTTGTAGCCGGTGCCTTGGTTACGGTTCCAGGAACCGCGAAAGGCGACAAAAGCGCCGTTGCGATATTTTTCGGGAAAGGTATTGCCGTCATAAAACTGCAATCCCAAAGCAGCCGAGTGGGCTTGGAAGAGAACGTCGGGCGTCTTTGTTTTTGCTACCAGGTCGGGACGTTTGCTCTTTCCGTTGACCAGATGACGCGGGTCAAGAAGATTTGGTGCCAGGTAGGCGTAAGGCCAGCCATAGAATTCTCCCTGTTGGATGCGGGTTAGGTAGTCGGGTACCAGGTCGTCGCCCAGTCCGTCTCGTTCATTCACGGCAGTATAAAGTTCGCCAGTGGTGGGGTGAAAGTCGAGTCCGACTGGGTTGCGTAAACCGTAAGCAAAAGTTTGCTGGTTGGAACCATCTAGGTTCATCACCTGTACAGAGGCACGGGGTATGGGTTCTTCTGAAGCGTTGGATGCCGACCCAATTGAGACGTAGAGCTTTTGCCCATCGGGTGAGGCAACGACGTTGCGCGTCCAGTGCTGGTTGTAGCCGCCGGGGGTTAAGTTAGCGATTTTTTCGCCTGTCCCGGTGAGTTGCTGTTGTCCTTGAGTGTAGGGATACCGCCGGACTTCGCCTGTGTTGCCGAGGAAGAAGTATCCGCCCGCAAAGGTCATGCCAAAGGGGATATTTACCCCATTTTGAGAACTGGCGAAGGTTTGGCGGACATCGGCGACGCCATCGCCGTTGGTGTCGCGCAGCAGGCGAATCTGGTTTTGTCGGGTTTCGGTGACTAACACGTCGCCGTTAGGGGTGAGTGCCAGCCAGCGGGGTCTGTCTAGATTGTCGGCAAAGACGTTGACGACGAAGCCAGCCGGGACGCGCAGGGCGGGGTTTTGCGGGATGGGCACCACGTTGGGCGAGTTGGAGGCACTGTCGCTGGCGTAGGGTTTGGGTAAGTTATTGAGGGTGATGCGAATCGGTTGGGGTGTGAGTGGTTCGGTTCGCACCACGTTTTTGGTCTGAGCCGCTTGGGAAAGCTGTTGGTTCGGCTGTGCCGGAGTTTCTGTCGGTTGCTCGGTTGGTTGGGTTGTCTGGGGGTCGAGGGATGCCTGAGTTGAGTCACAGGCGGCTGCTGTAGTCAGGATGAGCAGCAGCAGCAAGAAACGTATCGATTTCATGTCAACAATGTGGGAACTCTAATTCCAGGGTAGTCATTGAAGACTGGAGTGCGATCGCATCCTTAGCTCCAGATCGAGTATTAGTTGACCACTGCTGACCCTACAACTGTCCTTAGATATTATTTTTTGAAGTAATTATTAACCAATTTTTTTGATTCCCGCTCCACTTGCTCCATTAGAGTTTGCTGACTTTTCTCAGGTAAGGTTTTTAAAATGCTTTCATAAGATTCGTTAAATGTCTCTAATACATCATTTACGAACAATCGAAAAACTTTCTCCAGGCTTTTTGTATCTTTACCAGAAATTCGCCCTACTTTCGATATAGCATTAATCAATCTATTTTCTGTAACCAGTGCAAGCATCGCCTCCTTTAACCATTTTTCATCACTAAAATAGTTAGTAGCTGTTGCTGGTTTTTGGTTAGTCCATTTCTCTGCCTGATGAAATCGGCTTTCTTCAGCGAATTCTGGGATTTTTCTCTTCAAAACTGGTCTGATTCTTCCCTTGGGAGTATCTATATAGATTGACTTTACAGGTTTAATGACAATGCCTTCCGCTTTATTGCTAAATGACAATTTTGGTAAACCTAATAAGGCAGGGATGGTAGAATCAAACTCTATATTCTGTGCAAGCGCTTGTTCGTATTTCCCAATAAATAGCGGTTTCGCACCCAGCATTTCTACTTTATGAAATATTTTTAGCGCTTTCTCATAATCTATATAATCTCGTTTTGCAGCGCTACTATTTTCTTCAACAGCGATATCAAAAGCACAAAATTCAATTTTAGGTGAATAATATATGCCTGTTTGGACAGCCTGGACATTAGGAACAGCAGCTACATCAGGATGGGGATATTCTCCTCCAAACAATTCCCCATACACAGAAACTCTAAACGTTCCCTGACGTTCCGCCTGGATAATATTGAATATTTCTTTAACTTGTTGGGCTAATTTATATCCAAGTGTTTGATATCCAAAAAAGTCTTCGTCTGGCTGCAATAATTCTTTTCTCTTGGCAAACTGAACGTCTGATCCGTCTGCAATTATACAAAAATTGGCTCCGTGAATTTTTTCAGTTACCACCCAATCAGTTTTCTTGAAAGCGCGATAATCTGATTCTTTCAAATTCCAATTATTCGGATTTTCCGGTATTTTTTCATAGCTGATATGCGTCCAGCCGGTGAATTTGCCTTTTTGTTTGTCCATAGATTTTAGTTTTTTGGAAAGAAGCTGAGAGAATGCGATCGCTGCAAGCCAGCTTCTTTCAGAAGATATATAATTTAGCAATTCAGCGACTCGCGTTTGGCTTAACCCACCGAAACTGATAAGGTTCGCCTTTTGTACCCCAAACCTGATTTCCTGCGGCATCAAAAGCGCGATCTAATGTGTCCATGCCAGTAGAATGCAATACAATCCGATTTGTTACCTTGACAGCGCCTTTGTAGTCGCTGGGACAACCCGCCTCCGGTGTTTCGCCAACATATTTATCATCCTCACGCTTTAAGAATACGCTACACTTGGCAGAACCAACGTCGCTCAACTTGACAACGCGCTGGGCTTCTGGCTGACTGCACAAACCAATCAAAGCTTCTGGAGTTGGGGGTTTAAATGATTGCGATTCAATGCTTTGATTATCGGCAGCGGGGGCAATTTTCAAGAATCTCTGCCGATAGGGTTTGGCAAGATTCTGAGACATGGCTTGTTCTTGATAGAGAAAAACTGCCTGGGGATTTTGTTTAGTATCCTCGACACTAACTTTGCAAGTCGTCATTCTTACATTTGGGGCTTTTGGTTTGGCTTGCGCTTGTGCGGAAGTATCCATGACTCCCACTAAATGCGACACCACTTCCCCTACTTGCTGCTGAATTGGCAGCGATGCCTGAGTATTGGGTGGTTCCCCACAGGAATAAGCCGCTGTTCCAGTTGAAGAGACAAGGGCGATCGCTATCAAACTCCTAATTCTTGTATTCTTCACAATAGTCTCCTAGTGCTAATCAAAAACATAACGTTCGGCAACGCGCCAGTAGCGAGAAAAGCGTTTAAGGTCAATATATCCGTCGTATTTCACAAACGGCTCAACAGGTAACACTTCGATAGGCAGCGATTCCTTAATTTTGTCGCAAATGTGGGCAAACCGGGGGCTAGGACTTTCTGTTGTAACGATCCTATCGGCATTGTGTTCCTTGGCAAAAGCGATCGCTTCTCTAGTTCATCGTAGCTGCCCTCAAAGTCACAATGATCGTAGAGGGGGCATTGGCGACAATAGACGCCATCCGTGTAGCGTTCTAAGTTCTCCCGGTTGAAGAAATAGGGCTTTTGGCTAAAGGTACTCGCTTTCTCAAAGAAAATGGGTTTTTCGGAACTTACTGGATTGGTAAGCTAGCCGGAGAAGGCAAATCTTCTTCTAACAGCGGTGCGGGTGCTTCTTGCCGTTCCAAAAATTTACTCAAGGCGTAAGCCATATCTCCTCTCGTCATCGGATTTAGAGGGTTAATATTGCCTTGTTCATCGGTATTGGCAAATCCCTCATAAAGTGCAGTTGCCATCGATTTTTTAGCCCAATCCGGTATATTTCCTGAATCTGGATACTTTGCAAGAATTTTGGCAACAGTGTCAGTCGGAAACTGAAATACACCGTGAGCTTGGGCAAAGATGGATAAAGCTTCAGCGCGATTGATTTTTTGGTTGGGGAAAAACATATTTCCCCGATATCCCTTCATAATGCCAGTTTTTAAAACTGTCTGAATGTCGTTATATGCCCAGTAGGAAGAAGGTACATCTTGAACTGAAATAACTTCTTGTTGGGTGGCACCAGCTCGTTTATCAAGTTTAAAAGTCTTGACCAAAATTGAGGCAAGTTCTGCACGACTGATGAATTGTTCTGAATGAAACTGTCCATCTGGATATGCAGTCATTAATTTGGCAGCAATCACCTGTTCGATGGGATCGGATGGGGCGTCTGAAGCAGGTTGTGTTTGAGCATAAACAACGGCTGGAAAATATTGTAGAAGTCCCAATAGAGAAAGAGTGCCCAGGAGCTGACGCATAATTAAAACCACTTTTCAGTTGCTAACTTCACTGTACAAACACTGTAACCAAATCTTCATCGCCCATTCGGGTTAATCAATGCGAGGTTCTTAGCGCAACAGCGATCGCTGCGCCCAACCCTAGACGACCCAAACCTCTCGAATTATTAACTTCCTTAGAAATATCCAGATTAGCAACTGAATAGCTGTGTCATAATTACAATCCTTAGATATCAAGTTCTTAACTAGGTGTAGCTTACCCACTTTGCCTTTATGAACTTTCACAGCGAAAACAGAAATTCCTACTCCTAAGCTGGTGAACTAGGATGAGAAAGGACAACTGGGAAGAGAAAGATGGTGTCTCGGAAAAGGCGTACACCTACTTCGTTTTATCAGCTGTCTATTGTTTGCCGGAGCAGGCTACTCGCTCTGGCGGATGCCGCTAACTGCAACTGCTCGCGTAGCGGTTGCATAGAATCGTTCAACCTGCGTTCGTTCTCTCACACATGAGCAACTTTCCAGACTTATCCAGCCACGGTTATCAGGTCGTCCGAGAATTAGGACACAACCGCGCCGGTGGTCGAGTAACCTACCTGGCGCTCAATCTGAAAACACGGCAACCCGCCGTCATTAAACGGTTTCAGTTTGCTAAAATCAACGCCACCTGGTCAGACTACGACTCCTACCAGCGCGAAATTCAAGTGTTACAGGGGCTGAATCATCCCGGAATCCCCCGCTACCTGGATTCCTTCCAGACATCCGATGGCTTTTGTATGGTTCAGGAGTATAAAAAAGCACCGTCTTTAGCCGTGCCCCGTAGCTTCGACCCCGATGAAATTAAGAAAATTGCGGTCTCTTTATTAGAAATTCTCGTTTATCTGCAAAATCGCATTCCCACTGTTATCCATCGAGATATTAAACCCGAAAATATCTTGGTCGATGGCAACATCAATGTTTTTTTAGTTGATTTTGGTCTGGCTCGAATTGGGGATGGCGAAGTGACGATGAGCAGCGTGGCAAAAGGAACTTTAGGGTTCATGCCGCCCGAACAATTATTCCATCGTCAACTCACTGAAGCCTCAGATTTATATAGTTTGGGAGCAACGCTGATTTGCTTACTAACTGGAATCAAATCTGCTGAAATTAGCCAGTTAATTGATGATGATTATCGCCTTAATTTCAAGCATCTCGTTCCCAAACTCAGTCTGCGGTGGATTGACTGGTTGCAAAAGATGGTGGAAATCAAACTAAAAGACCGCTATCCTAACGCAGCGATCGCTTTGGAAGCACTCAAGCCTATTTATGTTATTCGCGTACCAGAAGCAAAGCTGAGTAAACCCATCCTAGAATTTAAGGCAAGAAAATTAGGTGAAAGGGTGACTCAAACAATCGCAGTTACGAACTCGATTCCTGATACCCTTCTGGAAGGAAATTGGCAAGTGGCACCGCACGAAAGCGATCCACCCCATACACCAGATACTCACACTTGGATTTCTTTTGATTCAGTTAAGTTTGAGAGCAATCAGGCGAAGTGTAAAATCAATGTGAATACCAGCCGATTGATGGCAGATAAAACCTACGAGCGTCATCTGTTATTACACACAAATTCTCTGCCAGAAACTCACGATATTACTGTTAAGATTCAGACTGCGCCAGTTCCGATTGCGAACAAAAAACTACCTTATATTGCTCTCGCTTTACTGGTGACACTTGCTGCCTCGGCGGCTTGGGTTGAGGGAATAGCTTGGGGCGGAACGATTGCCCAAGTTGGGGCGATGGGTGTGGTAATGGCTGGGTTTGTAACTCTGTTTGTCGCTGCATTTGGTGTGGCAGCGGCGGCTACGGCGGCGGCTGGGGCTGTGTTCGTCGCTAAGCTTCTATCCAGGTATAAAATTAAGTTTGCGGGTGTAGACGCGGCTGTGGCTTTGTTGGTGGCGGGAATTGTCGCTTTTTTTGTGACGGGGTTTGGCGAGCAATTTAGAGCGGCAAATTCGGCGGCGGTTGGGTTTGAAGCTGTGGATTTTGCTGTATTTATGGCTGGATTTGGGGCACAGAGTCTGGCAGTTAGTTGTTTGAAAAGAGGATTTAGTACCAATCTAGCGATTGGGGTGTCGCTATTAGCAATGGCGTTAGGCATGACTTTAGGAATTGGCTTCCAAGTTGGATTGCTAAATCCTTTGGTGATGGGCGCTGTTTTGGCAGTTGGTTTACCTTTGGGAACAATCTTGTTTTATCCCCCTTTTGAGCGGGCAAGGTTGATTGGTAACTATCGCAAGTTTGAGCAACATTTGATTAAGCCGTAGTCAGGCAATTTGACTCACGCCGCGTGCAACTTTTTTTCAGTGAGTTCGGTAGTTATCCCCAATTTATTGGGAAACTAACACAAGTTGCACATCGCGTTTTTATATTATGTCCGGTTAATTAACCCATAATTAACCGGCAATCGGAACCCCACCTCCAGCCCTCTCTGTTCGCAACTATGCCTTACCCATAAGTCGCAAAACGAGTGTAGGGAGGGGGGTTGAGAAGTATTCATTTAGCACATCGAAGCAAAGCTATTACAATTTATTTAAAGAAGCCCGGATGAGTTGGAAGAAAGCTCAAATGCACAATCCCAAATATGACTCACAATTAGTTGCCTTAAAAAAAAGAAATTTGTGAACTATTGGAGGGGCAACCAGGGGAAATAGAGGCAGGAGAGCTAGTTTTATTCAGGACTTACGCAACATCACCACATCTCAGAGCAACCACAAGGGGATTGAACCGACAAGAACGCTATATGTATAAGCTTTGCGTAAGTCCTGTTATTGCTGGAAGTTAGATTTCCTATAAATTGTCTTGCAACGGGGTTGGGGAAAGCCAGAGGAAGCCGCTTATAAATGGGGACGGCCTCATTCAGGCAGCAAGTATATTCATGCAGTGAATCCTGGCAATCGTCCTATTTGTTAAGGCTGGTGGTAATACCATTGACTAAAGAATAATTGTATGTTTATACACATATCTCAGCATTTGGAGAGCGATCGCACAAATCAGAAATATGTTCCCAAATATTTATGATAAATTAATCCTCCAATTACTCCGCCCTGCGCGTCCCAAAAACTGCCTCAGATATGACCAAAAATATTTCGGACTCAATTGTTTGCGTGATTATATAGCGATCGCGCAGTGAATCCTGCTTTAAGATGTAAGCTTAGAGGTGCTTTAATCCAATGCGATCGCACTTCTACTCTTTGCCATAGTCCTGTTGTCCGTCAGCATCAAAACAAATTTCACAGCCAGCTCTTGTTAATCCGTCTTATCTAGAGCTGCCAGCCGGATGCTACTGCATACAGCTTTAAGCTCATCCTTTGATTGATTAATAGTTTTAATCGCTCTAACTTTCACTAGCCTTGTTAGGATACAATTGTCGGCTGAGTAAGAACTGCCAGATGCTGCCTCTTGATAAGCGAGGAAATAGTCTACACTGCAAGGACTCGCTTCTGGGGGCGACTAATACACCTGCCTCCAAAACAACCTTATTACCACTCTCCTACACGAGCCTCTTATGGAAACTAGAGAATACACAGAAGATATAGATTTTAAGAAATACTGGCTTATCCTCAAACGGCGTTGGCTACCCGCCACCACCGTCTTTGTATTTACAGTTACACTAGCTACCGCATTTGCGTTCTTAAAAAAGCCTACCTATGAAGCCGAAGGAAGGCTTTTGTTTAAGAAGCAAAATACGACTTCTGCCTTAGTCACAGAGGCAGGAGCAAAAATCGGACAGTTGGAACCGCTAAACGTCTTGAATACCCCTCTGGATACAGAAGCAGAGATAGTCCGTTCTGAGCCTCTGATACAAGAGACGATAAATTCCCTAAAGCTAAAAGACCAAAAGGGAGACCCCCTAAAAACTATTGATTTCCTAAAACAGCTTACGGTAAAAGGTATCAAAGGAACCGATGTTTTGCAGATATCCTTTAAAAGCAAAGATCCCGAAGAAGCTGCAAAGATAGTCAACAAAGTTATGAGTCTGTATCGCGAGAAGAACATACTTAATAACCGCGCTCAAGCAGCTGCGGCTCGCGAATTTATTACTCAGCAGCTACCCAAGACTGAAGCTAATGTTCGTCAAGCAGAAGCAGCTTTGCGTAGTTTCAAAGAACAAAATAACATTGTAGCTATAGAAGAAGAAGCCAGCTCAGCTGTAAAAGCGATCGCAGAGCTAGACAGCAAAAAAGCTCAAACTCAGGCTGAACTTGAAGATGCAACTGCTAGAGTCGCCGCCTTCCAAAATAAGATAGGTCTGAATTCACAGCGGGCTATGACACTAAACTCGCTTAGTCAATCTCCCGCAGTTCAGCAAGTGTTGATAGAACTCCAAAAAATTGAAGGCGAGTTGACAGTCGAGCGCACCCGTTTTCAGGATGAAAACCCCAAAATAATTAATCTCGAAAGTAAACAAGCGGCATTAAAAGCTTTACTACAGGAACGAGTAACGCAGGTTGTTGGCAGTAACCAACAAGTGTCCGGAGAAAATTTACAAATTGGTGAATTTGAACAAAAACTAACCGCAGAATTAGTTAATGCAGAGGTGCAACGCTTAGGTTTGGCTAATCAAGTCGGTTTTCTATCTCGCGCTCAATCTGCATACAAACAAAGAGCTAACATTTTACCCAGATTGCAACAGGGTCAGCGGGATTTCCAACGGCAAGTAGAAGCCGCACAATCTACCTATCAAATCCTTTTGAAAAATCTTCAAGAGGTACAAATTGCGGAAAATCAAAATGTAGGCAACGCTAGTTTAATTGCCGCCGCTACAGTTCCAGAAAAGCCCGTAGGTACTCGCAAGGTAATAATCCTAGCTGCCGCAATTGTGGCAGGCAGTCTGCTTTATGTAATTACTGCTTTCCTTGTAGACCTGAAAGATCCAACCATCAAAACTGCCAAGGAGGTGCGGGAGTTATTTAAATATACCGTCTTGGGAATGATTCCTTCTTTGAAGAAAAAAGTTACTTTTCGCAGTAAGAAACTAGAAGGAATTGTTCCGCAGCTTCCTGTTAGAGATAATCCACATTCGGTTATCAGTGAAGCTTACCGAATGCTTCAGGCAAACTTGAAGTTTCTCACTCCAGATCAAGAGCTGAAAGTCATTGCGGTGACAAGTTCTGTTTCTAAAGAAGGCAAGTCTACGGTTTGTGCCAATTTGGCTATAGCTATGGCTCAACTGGGAAGACGAGTTTTATTAATAGATGCGGATCTGCACCATCCCATGCAGCATCATATCTGGGACTTGACTAATGCAATTGGTCTGAGCGATGTCATCGTTAATCAAGCTGAGTTTGAGATGGCTGTGCGAGAAGTGATGGATAACCTGGATGTGCTTCCTTCTGGGGTGATTCCTCCTAATCCATTGGCTCTTGTTGACTCAAAGCGGATGGCTGCATTAATTGAAGATTTTTCTAAAAACTACGATTTTATAATCCTTGATACGCCGCCAATCGTTCTGGTGGCAGATGCTCTAGCAGTGGGCAAAATGACTGATGGTATTTTATTGGTAGTCCGCCCAGGCGTGGTTGATACTGTCAGTGCTGCTGCTTGTAAGCAATTTTTGGTGCAATCAGGTCACAAGGTTTTGGGTTTGGTAGTCAATGGTGTGATTGTGGAAAACGAACCTGATAGTTATTTCCACCATGCCAAGGCATACTACAAGGAAGATGCCACTACGCCGAAAATGCTGACCGCTAAGACACCAAAAAATAGCGATCGCTCTTAAACGGGCATTCGTAAATACTTCTAGCTCGAACCATAAGCGTACTGTTGTAGGGACGTTCTATACGCTTATGGCAAATCATCTTATCCTAACCGTATTAGGAGCAGTGGAAAACTTTTTTTACGGGAGAGGGGCGAGTCCCCTTTCCTGGCAAGGAAGGCAGCTAAGTTTATATACTTGCAGGACTTACGCAAAGCTTATACATATAGCGTTTTTTCGGGTTCAATCCCCCTGTGGTTGCCGGTGGCAGATGTGGTGATGTGCGGCGAGTCCTGACTTGCTTAAATGCCGTTACGTAGATCAGCCTCTCCCGATCGGAAACTCCAGCAAATTCGCTCCTTAGGCAGGCTGCTACTGCGGATAAACCAAGAAATATATCTTTTAATGAAGAATATTAAAAAAATTGCTTTTTTGTGTAGTGGATGTCAAATTACACTTTTAAATGCAGACTTCATTAGTAGTTTATATCCGATGCCTCAGAAAATTCATTGTAAAGTACAAAAGTACAATTTATACAAGAACGAGCTTATTAAGTAGTTCTACGGAGAAACCAAATCAGCCAGCAACTGTCCTAAGGAGGATTTTGTAATTTCCTACTTTTGATAGTAGTAGTAGCAGGTTCGATTTGGCATAATATTAGATTTGCCAAAAGCGTAGGAATGGCTTGACCAGGGTTTTTCGGCTTGGGGACGAAATTATAAGGCAATGTTAGATCGAGTGAATCTTTTGGCTTCCTAGAGTTTTAAACCTGATTATGAATTTGCCATGAAGTCAAGTATGGAATTTGAGAAGTCTCTGTGAAATCTGGCAAATTCAATTTACTTGCGTAGTGCTTTACAGTAATCTAAGCAATAACGCTGAAGAGAATCTCAGATTCCCAAGTAAGCTAAGCAATCATGCTGAAATAAATCTACTAACAGGCTGCTAAATTAATCTTTGTTGCTCAAAAAAAACCACCAGCACACCTAGCTATATATAGGTTTTATAATTATGCGTAAACCTGTTTTGACTATCTTCTACCAGTTCAATCCTAATGGCATTAGCATCGGGGGCATTCAAACAGTCATACGCACCTTTGTCAAATACGCTCCCAGCGAGTTTGAAATCCGGCTGGTAGGAACGGAGAATGATCCATCCCAACCCATAGGAGTATGGAGAGACACCCAGTTGGCAGGCAGAGAAATCCGCTTTATGCCCTTGTTTTTCATAGAAAACGATAACTTTAAAAAATTAGTACCAACCACTATTAAATATACGGCTGCCCTTTTGGATCGTAACTTGAGTTCGGATTTCATGCACTTTCACAGGCTGGAACCGACGCTTTTTACTCGCAACTGGTCAGGAGAAAAGACTCTTTTTATTCACAACGATATTCAAAAGCAGGTAAATTCTGCGGACAAGAAAGATGCTATTTTGTGGCAACGTTTTCCAGCAGCGTATTTTGCTATCGAACGCTATCTTGTAAGCCAGTTTTCCCAAATATTGTCGTGCAACACCGATTCGGTGCAACATTACCAGCAGCGTTACCCAGAAATAGCAGAGCGCGTTTCCTACGTCAAAAACACAGTAGATAACGAAATCTGCTACCCATTAACTGACGATGAACGAGAGGAAGGTAGGCGCACACTTGCACAACGGATGGGTTTAGCGGAAGATACGCGCTTTATTCTCTTTGCTGGTCGCCTTCACGCCCAAAAAGATCCCGTACTGCTAATCCGCTCCATTGCCGCCCTGAACGATGCAAATGTTCACCTCCTCATAGCAGGCGATGGAGACTTAAAGGATAAGCTACGTTCTGAGATTTCCCGCCTTGGATTGTCCGGACAGGTAACGCTGCTGGGTGCATTAGCCCAGGCAGAACTTGCACAGTTGCAACGTGTATGCAGTGTTTTTGTACTAACTAGCGCCTATGAGGGTCTTCCTATGGTCGTTCTCGAAGCACTTGCCAGCGGTACGCCAGTGGTGACAACCCAATGCGGGGAAACGCCAAATCTACTCACTGCTGAGAGTGGAGTGGTATGCCAGGAGCGCACACCATCGGCAATTGCAGATGCCTTGCGTAAGGTACTGCACAACAGTGGAGATTATCCAATCGAGGCTTGTGTTAAGGCTGCCGAACCTTACAGTGCCAAGACTGTCGTGGGTGATATCTACAGCAATATGTTAAGCCGCTGGCAACAGCGGAATTTATCTACCAACCAGATTAATCATAAAAGCTTTACCGGGGTTTCACAATGAAAATTGCCGTAATTGGAGCGAAAGGCTTGCCTGCTAAACAGGGTGGAATCGAGCATCACTGTGAAGAAATTTACTCGCGGGTGGTTGAACAGGGTCACGAAGTAGATTTGTTTGCTCGTTCCTCATACACCGGAAATGTTTCACTGAGTCACTATAATGTTCATGGTGTGCGGGTTGTTTCCATACCCAGCTTAAATGTCAAGGGAATGGATGCTCTGTTGAGTTCGGCGCTGGGAGCGATCGCTTCCAATGCGAAGCGTTATGATATTGTTCACTTCCACGCTTTAGGTCCAGCCCTCTTTAGCTGGATGCCAAAAATTGCCTCCTCGGCAAAAGTTGTTGTTACCTGTCATGGCTTAGACTGGCAACGTGCCAAATGGAACAAAGCTTCTAGCGACCTAATCCGTCGCGGCGAACGCGCTGCTGTCCGCTTCTCTGATGAGATGATCGTCGTCTCAGAGGAACTGCGCTCATACTTTAAGCAAACTTACGGTAAAGAGACAATTTATATTCCTAACGCACCCTCAAATATGGGTGATTCAGACCCTACTTTTGCTTATGGAACTTCGCTAGGTCTAGAACAGGGACGCTATATTCTATTTTTAGGTAGACTGGTGCCGGAAAAGTGTCCCGACTTACTCATCAAAGCCTTCCAAAATCTTCAGCAAGAAGGATGGAAACTCGTCATGGTGGGCGGTACCAGCGATACCAATGAGTTCACCTCGAAGATAACCGACATGGCGGCGAATAACAAGAACATAATATTCACAGGTGAACTTAGAGGTCCCCGTCTAGCAGAAATCCTTCGGGGCGCGGGATTGTTTGTACTTCCTTCTGAGTTGGAGGGATTACCTCTATCAATGTTGGAAGCAATGCAGGAAGGTGTTCCCGTACTCGGTAGTGATATTCCCGTGCATCAGCAATTGATCGGCAAAGACCGGGGGATGCTTTTCCAGGTGAAAAATGTAGACTCCTGCCTCCGCAGCTTGGAATGGGCAATCAATCACCAGAAGGAATTGGCGGTAATGGCTAAAAACGCCCAGAGTTATGTACAAGCAAACTATACCTGGAACCAGATTACTGCCGAAACGTTGAAATTGTACAACACACTCACCACGTTTGTGCCAGCAAAACCACCAATTCCAGTTTCAAACACTCCTGCCAAGGCTTAAGAGTGCTGTTGCATATCTAGATTGCAATATAACTTAATATTTTCCGTCAGTGGTAGGGACGCACAGCTATCTGTACGTCCCTACTATTTTTTGTATTTGAATTTCTTTTACCGAAAAATAGCCGTTAACACAGACTTAACCAATGTTATAAGCGCGACACGTATTTTTACACTCAATTACGTATGTACTAGCACCATTAAGTTATAAAACTTAGCTTTCAGGACAAATTAATCACGAACCCTTAAATTTACTGGTTGAAAATTATACTTAAAAGTATCCCCGTAGGTTTTCGGGTTTATAAAGAAGTTCTTTACAATTAATTCAAGAAATTCACTGATGTCAACGCCACGTACTGTTTTATATGCTAGAGGGGTAAACAAAGCTATTTATAAAAATGAACGCCTTTATCAAGAAACTAATTTCTCTGAGCATAATGTTTATCTTCACGGCTGCTGGTTTCGTAGTATTGGCATTTTCGGTAGTCTTGATGATGGTTGAATCTCTCGTCTCGCAAGTGTTGTCAGAAGTAACCGCACTACAAAATAATTCTTTAACAGAAAGTGTTACTAGCGCGGAAGAACCGTCTAGAGGTTCCCAAATCTGTTAAAGGCTAATGCCTTGGTACTTGGCGGATAAATTTGACCAATATTCAGGGGCGAATTGCGTGTACGGGCGCGGAAGATAAAGCAGCCTGCTCCTTGGAATCGTTAGGAGTTCCATAGTAGATGCCCCTGCCATTGGTGCCAATGAAGACCAAGCCAAACTGCTGCCAACTCGCCTCCATCACATTTGGCTCCCCACCGATGGGATTTTGGCTAGAACCGATGCTTATCCAAGTTTTGCCTCTGTCGAGAGAACGGAAGATTCCCTCGCCCAGACCAGAAATTTTTCCATACAAATAAAGCGCCGGAGTTGTACTTCCTGTCTGCGGTTTCCCGAAAGTAAACAAATGCGCCTTTTCTACTGAAGGCAACTTAGCGAAAGTTTTGCCACCGTCTGTGGAGTGGAATAAACCTTCCCAGTCTAGGCTGAGCCAGACTTCATCTTTCGCATCTGGAATTGTTTTTAGCGCATACTGAGCATATTGATCGATAGTTGGAATGGATGAGTTGACAACGCTGAAAGATGCACCTGTGTCAGTGCTGCGGTAAACTTTGCCGTCGCTGTAATAGTAAAAAGTATTGCCATCTACTTTATCCGCCACCAAGGGCTGACCCCAATACCACGGGCCTTTTGGACCATTAGGTAGTCCTGACACTGCACTCCATGATGCGCCGCCATCGGTGGTGCGTAGGGGTGGAGCAAGACTTACAGCTACAACAAACAAATTTGGGTTAGTTGCCGATATAGCTACGCGCAGTGGCATTGATGCCGGAAATGACGCAAACTTCTTCCATGTTAATCCGCCGTCTGTTGAAGTTGCTCCTGTATAAGTTGAGTTCCACCTCGAACCGCCAACGCGAACGAGGCGCAAAGGGTCGCTTTGGGAGTAGGCGATCGCGTAGGTGTCGCGATTGGCATTATTTATGGGAGAAATACCTTCAAACCTTTTGGCGGGAAAGGCGTTAAGTCCATTGTTGTGATAGAAACCGTCTACATCGGCTACCCCACTCAACAAGAGTGCGCCCTTGGGAGGTGCAGCTAGAGCAAAAGCAACTACCTCTTCGTGTCCTTGCTCATAGTTAGTCCAAACGACCGAATTGGCGTTGATATTGTCTGTCTGCCAAATTCCAAACCCGTCAGTTAACCATACTTTCCCTGGAACTTTTGGGTCAAACTCAATCGCGGAAGTCCACAAGGAAAACATGGAGTCGTCCCACCAAGGAACGGTATGCTTTATCGATGCCTTTAACTCTTTCCAAGTAACACCACCATCTGAGGTTCTGTAGATTTTAGTAGAGGTAGATTGACCTAAGGCTACCAGTACGTCGTTGGGTGTAAGAGGGTTAACGCTTAAAGCATTAAAAGCTGCTGGTTTTTTTTCTGGGGTGATGTTGCTCCAAGTTCCGTTTTGATACTTGCTAACCCCTGCCATGTGGGTTACATACAGAATACTGTTGTTAGCAACAGCCATTCGCTGTGCTTGTGCTGGACTTCCCGCTATTTTGCTCCACGTAACACCCGTGTCAGTGGACTGATAAATGCCGTCTCCGTAAACATTGGCATAGACTAAACCTGGTACTTGGTTGTCAAACACAATGCCCAAAATGCCAACGCTTTTGGTAAAAGTTGGGGAAAAAGAAGCGACTTTTGCCCATGTCGCGCCTGCATCCTCAGACTTCCACAGCCCATCGTGCCGCGAACCAAAGAAAATAACGTTGGAGTTGGCTGGATTGACAGCTAGCCTTTTTCCCGCCCAACGATGCTCGTCGTTGCTGTCCATCCCTAAGTCTATGTTTAGTTTAGTCCAGTTTTTACCTCGATCTGTGGACTTAAAGATTGACCCTTTGGGTTGCCACTGGGAGTATTTACCTGCTGCCATGTAGACGATATTTGGGTTGTTGGGATCTGTGGCGATCGCTTCTCCCCCGTAATATGTTTTCTCTTGACTTTTGAAGCTGTCATTTAATGGAATCCAGGTTTTATCTTCGGCATTCCAGCGATAAAAGCCACCAACGTCGGTTCTGATATAAACCAGATCCTTTTGTGCGTTGTGGGTGTAGACACCTGTTACAAACCCTCCGCCTCCTATCGACACGTTAGCCCAGCGATACCCATTTGCCCCAGCGACGTAGGAAGTTGGTGCAATCGGTGCGGACACAAGACCCGCGCCTACAATCGGCTGTTGGTTGCTACTAGCAGTACACCCAAGCATAATGCCAATAAAAACAGGAGCCACAGCCCGATGGAGAAGTTGTAATATCATGATTGACTAAATACTGGTACGATTACAGCCATTTTGCAGAGAATAATTGAGTTATCTACTCATAAATTTCAAGTTCTAATGAAAAATTATCAAGCCTTCCATAGCTCAATGCCAAATGTGTAAATATTAAGTGTCTTTATAAAAGCTTTAAACTTCGGGGGAAAATTCTCACGAATGCACGCTGTTGTCTGTGGTAAATTAAATTTGCTTGCTTAGCAAGAGATTGGCACCCAATTACAATAACTTTAACTGCTGCTGAGATATTTTTGCCAGTCTGTACTAGCATTATTGGCAATTGACTAATTTATTCTATGAAATATGCTGACGACCTGTAGAAGGCAGTCTACTGATACAGTAGCGACGAACCAAGGCAAACTGAGGAGAAAAATGTGCTGGAGCTGAGCCACCTGCTCAAAAAAATGATGAGCATTCTACCGATTTTCCCTAATTTTGCGCCGCTAAAGACTCCCAAGCTGCGATCGCTATCTATAAATCTCTTTTTCTGGAAGTCTTCATTGGTAGAACATCAAGGTTTTCCCGGCAATATTTGCTACTTCGAGGGACGACAAGCATGAGCTTAAAAACTCAAGTCATGCGGGGAGGAATCTACCTGGTACTGCGTCAGGGACTGGGAGTATTCATCAGTCTGGCGGGAGTGATGCTAGTTACCAAGGTCATCGGCCCAGAGAACTACGGACTGTACGCTGCCGCTATCAGTATATTTTTGTACCTTCAGATGCTCAGCCAGCTAGGCATTGAAGTTTATCTGGTGCGGCGGGAAGGGGAAGAAGAACTAGGAGTATACCACCAAGCTTTTACCCTGCTGCTATTGCAAGCGGTTGCCGGAATGCTTTTAGCTTTTTTGGCGCTTCCCTTAATAGAAAGCTGGGTGAACATCAAAGGGTTTCGCCCGGTAGCGCAAGTCTTGTTTCTGGGACTTCCCGTAGTTCTCCTCAATCAAGTACCGCTGGCTCGGCTAGAGCGGAATCTAGATTACAAGCGAGTAGCTTTAATTGAACTTCTCGGTCAATTATTTTACTACGTGATAGCCTTTCCAATGGCTTTTCGGGGAGCCGGAGTTTGGGCGCTGGTGGCTGGATGGTGGCTACAGCAAGTTCAAACTCTAGCACTACTCTACTGGAGTGCAGGCTATCGTCCCCGCTTTGCCTGGAACTTGGATTTAGTTAAGCAAATGTGGGGGTACAGCATGAGCTTCTCCGCATCAATTTGGGTGTGGCAACTGCGTACCCTAATCAACCCCTTGCTAGTAGGTAGGTTCGCCGGGGCGGAAGCGGTGGGATACGTGGCTTTAGCCATTCGCATTATCGAGATTCTTGGTTTTGTCAAGGCAGCAACCTGGCGAATTTCTATCGCTACCCTCTCCCGCTTGCAGGGGGACAAAGAACGCCTAATAAAGGCTGTAACTGAAGGCATGGGTTTACAGATATTAGCAGTGGGACCGCTGTTAGTCGGAGTTAGTTGGGTTGGTCCTTGGCTAATTCCTCTAGTATTTGGCGATCGCTGGCTTCCCGTAGTACAAGTTTATCCTTTTATCGCCTTGGGCTACCTGACCAACTCCCTGTTTAATATGCACTCCTCAGCACTCTACGTTCTGCGGCGAAACTGGGAAGTTACAGCCTTTCACGTCGTACACATGGCTCTTTTTGCGGGAGCAGCCTTTTTGCTTTTACCCCGCCTGGGATTAATAGGATACGGTTGGGCTGAGGTAGTAACTCTGGCGAGTTACCTTGTAATTCACTTCTACTTGGTGCGGGATATTGGCAACCCAGACTATCGACTGACTGGCTTGTGGTGGAGTGCTTTTGCTGCTGCTCTGTTTGCTTATCAGTTAGGATGGTGGGCGGCGCTGGGATTAGTAGTGGTGGCTTTGTTGCCCAGTACGCACCAAAAGCTGAGAGATTACATTAAAAGTATCAGGGGAGCAAAGTCTGAAGGCGCGTCTTGAAGTTAGCGCGATCGCAAGTACGGACTCTCAATGTTAAAAGTTATACCATTGGATTTTGGAATTGCAATTAAAATTGTGAAATCCTTTACAGACAAGGGTTTGTCAATCCAAAATCCAAAATGGTATTAGCAGCTCATCAGAAAATTCCGATTAATTTTCCTTCCTTATGTCACCAGCTCAAACTGTAAATCCCCTCCTAAACTTCGTTGAAAAAAGATTCGCCATTCTTACCCTGGTAGTCTTCACAGGTGTCTTGAATTTTGCCAGCTATTACAATGTGTCTGAGGGCGTACCAGGATACGGTTTTTACGTCTCGTCCTCCTTTGACCGTATGGTGTTACTGCTACAATATGGGATTTATGCGACAACTTTATTCTTTATTATTGCCCGGTTCAAAAGTGTTGTTCGCCCTGCTCTGAGAGACCCATTCTTATTAGTTTTGATAGGACTTATTGTCACCTCATTTCTGTGGTCTGATTTCCCAGCTATATCGAGAAAAGCTGGCATATTTACATTAATAACAACCTTATTTGGATTGTATCTTGCTTCCCGCTTTAGCTTAAAAGAGCAATTAAAAATAATAGCGTGGGCGTTGGGTATAGTTGCAGTATTTAGCTTATTGTATACGCTAGGTTTGCGAGGGGCAGGAATAGAAAATGGGACTCATTCGGGAGCTTGGCGAGGACCATTGTTACACAAAAATCTCTTTGCTAGGCTGATGCTTGTATGTGCGTTTCCTCCCTTACTCGCTGCTCTGGATCTTCGCAACAAGTACCGCTACCTTGCGTTTGGTGTTGCTGGTCTGGCAGCTGCTCTAATTATACTTTCAACTTCAAAAACTGCCCTGGTTATCTTTCTTACTCTGATAATTCTGTTACCTCTGTATAGAGCTTTGCGATGGAGCGATAACCTGGCAATTCCCTTGTTCATCACTTTGATATTAATAGGTGGAAGTATGGCTACATTTACTGTAGCCAGTTGGGACAATTTGCTGTTTAGTTTAGGGAAAGATCCTACCCTCAGCGGTCGTACAGAGATTTGGGAAGCTGTCATGCATAAAATTTGGGAGCGTCCTTGGTTTGGTTATGGGTATCAAGCGTTTTGGATAGAGGGAGGAGAGTCAGATTATGTGTGGCGCGTACTTCGCTACAGGGTGTATCAGGCTCACAATGGCTTTTACAATATAGGAGTAGAAATTGGTTTATTAGGAGCCTTGTTTTTTGTGCTTAGTATGGCTTTTGCTTATATACGGGCAATAAAATACGTGCGTTCAAGTAAAACATCAGAAGCTCTATGGCCTCTAATCTACTTAACGTTCTTGCCTATGTATAATTACACCGAGAGTACGATTGTTGAACCAAACTCTATTTATTGGGTTTTATTTGTCTCAATCACTTTCTCTTTAAGAAATGTCCAAGCGGTAAAAACTAGGAAAGAAAGCGAAAGATTCAGGGAAGAAACTGTTAGTCAAACAGGTATAGAAAGCTTTCCTTAATGTTTTTCGTACCCAGGTTGAGCCTGGGTACGCTGGAACGGGAGGTACCTCCACCCTCACAACCAAAAGACTTGCGGAGAATGTGAGGCGTAGCCTCACAGTAAGCATTTCCCGGCTCAGCCTGGGAACGAGATAACAAAATATCAGGGTAAGCTGGTTATGCATTTCGTCAGAGAAATTACTTTGTACTACCAATCAAAAATAGAGGGATTATTTCATGAATACCCAGATGAAGTTATCGGAAAATACGCAACAATTGCTCAATTGTCCAATTTGCCACTCAAAGTTAGAATTGGTCAAGGAGGAATTTGAATGTATAAATTCTGAGTGTAAAGCTCGTTTTCCTGTGGTTGATGGGATACCTGTTTTAATCAATGAGTCTTCAAGTATCTTTTCTTTTAGCGACTTTTTAAATCGTCAAGATACAACTTTCAATTTTCAATCCCAGTCAAAATTGAAAAAGGTTATTGCAAATCTACTTCCGGATATTCATGCCAATATCAAGGGAAAAGCAAATTATAACCAGTTTTTAAAGGTGGTGATGAAGCAGAATGAAAAGCCTAAGATTTTGGTAGTTGGTGGGGGTATAGTGGGAGATGGAATGGAAGCTGTTTTTTCCAATCCCGATCTGGAAATTGTTAGCAGTGATGTTTCTTTTGGTCCTTGTACAGCATTAATCTGTGACGCTCACGACATACCCTTTGCTGATAACTCGTTTGATGGGGTAATTGTACAAGCTGTACTCGAACACGTTCTAGATCCGAACCGATGTGTAGAAGAAATTTATCGGGTACTTAAAAAAGGTGGAGTAGTTTACGCAGAAACTCCCTTTATGCAACAAGTACACATGGGAAGATATGATTTTACTCGCTTCACCCATTTAGGACATCGCCGTTTGTTCCGCAAGTTTGAAGAAGTTTCTAGTGGCGCAGTGTGTGGTCCGGGAATGGCATTAGCTTGGTCATATCAATACTTTCTTTTGAGTTTCGTGAAGTCTGATGCGGCAAAATCTGCGGTGAAAGCTTTTACCAGGTTGACTTCCTTTTGGTTAAAATATTTTGACTATTTCTTAATTGATAAGCCCGGTACATTTGATGCAGCATCAGGATATTATTTTATTGGGACAAAGAGCGATCGCGTTCTTTCTGACCGAGAATTGCTTAAACTCTACAAAGGTATACAATAGAGTTTTTGCTCATTAAGATTAGTAAAAATTTATTGCCGGATTTAAGATGTCTAATGTGGCAATTTTTCTCACCTCCCTGGAAGGTGGTGGCGTTGAAAGAGTGCTTGTTAATTTGGCTCGTGGTTTTATCGAGCAAGGTTTAAGCGTAGACTTAGTTTTAGTTAAGGTCGAAGGACCTTTTTTGTCTTTGGTTCCGCCAGAAGTAAACATCATAGACTTGCAGGGTAAGCGGCTAATAACCAGTCTTCCCGCGCTGGTACGCTATCTAAAAGAAAACAAACCGCAAGCTTTACTTTCGGCTTTGGAAGATACAAACTTGGTGGCTTTGTGGAGTCGAAAAATAGGTGGCGTATCTACTCGAATGGTAGTTAGCGTGCATAACACTCTTTCAATAGAGTCTCAAAATTCAACTCAACTCAAAAGGCGAATTTCACCTTATTTGGCACGCTGGTTTTACCCGTGGGCTGATGCAGTTGTTACAGTATCTCAAGGGGCGGCGGATGATTTAATAAAATTGGGTTTGTCTAAGGAACTGGTTAAAGTAATCTACAACCCAGTTGTTACCCCGGAACTTTTTAAAAAAGTTGCTGAACCTTTGGATCATCCTTGGTTTAAACCGGATTCACCTCCGGTGATTTTGGGTGTAGGACGCTTGGAAAAACAAAAAGATTTCCCAACGCTGATTCGCGCTTTTGCTCAAGTGCAGCAGCATCGTCCGGTAAAGTTGATGATTTTGGGTGAGGGAAAAGAACGACCCCAGCTTGAGGCTTTGGTGCAGGAACTAGGTTTAACAGAAGTTGTGGCTTTACCTGGGTTTGTGGCGAATCCTTATGCTTACATGGCTGCATCGGCGGTGTTCGTTCTCTCGTCTTTATTTGAGGGATTGCCTACTGTATTAATTGAGGCGATGGCTGGAGGAACCACGGTTGTTTCTACTGATTGCGAAAGTGGTCCTGCTGAGATTTTAGAACAGGGTCGCTATGGAAAATTAGTACCTGTGGGAGATGTTAAGGGTATGGCAGAGGCTATTATTAGCACTTTAGAGGAGCCTGCAAATTCTGAAGCTTTACGGCGAAAGGCTGCGGAATACTCTCTTTTAAACGCTCTAGCAGCGTATCGGCAGGTGTTGAATGTTAATTAACGGGATTTTATTTCTTTGTTTCTACTTTAATTAGAAAAAATTTGTAGGGAATGGTTGAGGAACGATCCCCAGTAAGGAACGTTGGGTTTCGTTCCTCAAGCCAACCTACAGATTCAGTAATTTTTGAGAGGGAAGAAAGTAACATGACGACGGATGAAATTTGAAAATATTGAAGAGGCTAAAGCATGAACAATAATCCTAAAGTTAGCATTCTCATCAACAACTACAACTATGCTCGTTTCTTGGCGGAAGCGATTGACAGCGCTCTCAACCAAAGTTATTCTCACACTGAGGTAATTGTAGTAGATGACGGTTCTACTGATAATTCACGGGAAATTATTGCCAGTTATAAAGATAAAATTACCCCAGTGCTAAAGGAAAATGGGGGACAAGCTTCGGCTTTTAATGCTGGTTTTGCCGCGAGTACTGGAGATATTATTTGCTTTTTAGATGCTGACGATATCTATGTGTCAGAAAAAGTGGCAGAAGTTGTAGATGCGTTTAGCGATCGCGCAGATTTAGGATGGTGTTTCCACTCGCTTAAGTGGGTGGATGCTGAGGGTAAACCTTCTCTTACTAAAAATGGCAATGAAGCTGCATCTATTAGTAAAAAAGGTGATGAAAATCCCAAACGCGAATACGATCTGCGAGAACACATAAAAAAGGGCAAACTGAAGGATAAATTAGACGATCTTCCTTCTACCACAGCTCTTTGCTTTAGGCGATCGCTTCTACAGCAGATTTTACCAATGCCTGAAGCCAAGAGAATTGGTCTTAATGATGGTTATTTGGAATTTACTGCAATAGGACTGAGTAAAGGGCTAATTTTTGATAAAGAATTAGCTCTTTATAGAGTACATGGCTCTAACGCCTATTCCATGAGGAAGGATAAACAAAAGGTGCAAGCCAGAATAATTGTCCTTACAGCTTATTGGATAAAGAAGAAATTTCCATCGCTTTCTAAGTTTACCAATAACTTGTTGGCAACAGGTTTGGGTATGTATAGCCGTTCTGGAGGAATTGAGGAGGAATGTCAAGAATTTGTCAAAAGTTATTTATCTTCGGTGACGCTACGAGAGAAAATTGAAATTTATCTGAGAGCGCTTTACAATTACCTGAAGAATACTAAATTTTAGGTAAGTTAATCAATACTCCGTCCAGACTGAATATTACTGATAAATTGCTACCGATAAAACTCTAGGGGCGCAAAGCTTTCCGCCCCTACAAAGTTTCACGGGAGGCAGAGCCTCATTGATGAAAAAGCGTCTTAAGTAGAGGGAACCAACCGTTTCCGCAAGGATTCGGCGCGGCGCTTGGCGGTGGCATTGTCAGGCTCGCGCTTCAGCGCTTCCTCATAGCTTTCCAACGCTTGAGCGGTTAACTTCTTCTTCTCGTAAACATGACCCAGATTATTGAGCGCCGTGACATAATCTGGAACTATCTTCAAGGCTTCTTTGTAGTTGCGAATCGCTACGTCGTACTGCTCTTGCGAGAAGTAAGCAAAGCCCAAGGCATTGTAGATAGGCGCGAGAGTTTCTTCGCCAGCATCCTCAGCTTTGAGAGCTTTTTGAAGCAGCGAGATCGCCTGCGTGTAAAGTTTTTTATCTAAATAGATGCTGCCCAGTTCGTAATACTCTTGGGTTGTGCATTTGTCGTTTTGCAGCTTATTTTGCAGCCGGGAGAGGACACTTTCAACTTTGCGGGTTTTGAAAACCTGGCGCACAACTGCCCAACCGGCAACGGCAAGCAGTGCCAGCAACAAGGAAAGATAAAAAATTGCCAGAGAGTTATCCATTGCCCTTCAAATACAGAGATTAATTTGCCTTCTCTATTCATTATGGGACTTGGTTGCGGCAGAGGAGGATCGCCACAGCTGCCCTAGCGGAAGTTTTCTACAATCGGTTGGTATCGCTCTGGGGTAGTCCCCAATACTTAACCCGTTCCTGTAGCCAGCCTTCTCTCTTCCAACGCGCGATCGCATCATTCACCCGTTGCCGCAACTGAGTGTACTGTAACCCTTTGGGCATCACCACCGCTAGCGGCTCTCCTGACAAGCGTACTGGCAGCAGTCGGTACTGGGGATATTCCTGCACCCAGCCGCACAGAATGCTGGCATCGGCGGCAAAGGCATCGGCGTCACCTGATTCTAGGAGCATGAGCGCCTGTTCGTAGGAATCGACGCCAATTAGCTGAACTTGGGGGATAAGATAGCGCACCGTAGAAATCGTATCCGATCCTTTCAGAACGGCGACTTTTCTCTGTTGCAGATCGTTAAGCCTTTGTAAGGATGCGTCCTGGGTGACTAAAGCGGTGCCGTCTAGGTAGTAGGGAATGCTGAAGTTGACCAAGCGATCGCGCGAAGAATTTTCTGTCACCCTAGCGATCGTCAGATCGACCGTTCCATCCAGCACTACCGAGAGCCGATCTCGATTCGCCACCGGCTGCAACTTTACAGCATCGGGTTTATCCAGAAGTTCTACTGCCAAACGCTGGGCAATGTCAATTTCCAGCCCTTGCAGTTTGCCTTCCCCATCCCGAAAAGCCAGGGGACGGACATTGTCTTTAACTGCAACAATTAGGTAGCCGCGCTCCACAATCTCTTTTAGCTCGGCGGCAACCGCTAAATTTGGCGTTTTTATACTGGCAAAGAGCAAAAGAAAAAACATTCCCAGGCGGTGCCTGGGAACGAGAGAGAGCGGCAACAGACGAGTGGCGAGCTTCATCTTTCATCCCACCCTTCGGGAAGGGCAAAGCCCTACATCCTTCATCCTTTACCCTTGAGCCTGTGTAGCTAGTTGCAGCACTTTGTCAAAGCCAGCTGGATCGAGAACAGCCATCTGCGCTAGCATCTTGCGATTAATCTGGACATTCGCCTTTTTCAATTTGCCTATCAGCTGGCTATAGCTAATGCCGTGCTGACGTGCTGCGGCGTTGATGCGGACGATCCAGAGGCTGCGGAAATCGCGCTTGCGCTTCTTGCGATCGCGGTAGGCGTTACGCAGCGCCTTCATTACCTGTTGATTGGCTGTCCGGAACAAAGTTGAGTGGGAACCTCGGAAGCCTTTGGCTAGTTTGAGAATTTTTTTGCGGCGTTTGCGAGCAACGTTACCGCGTTTTACCCGTGTCATGGCTAATTATTAGTTGTTATTGATCGGTGGTCATTAGTCATTAGTCATTAGTCATTAGCAATTGACTAGAGACTCGTCACAGAAAGCAAATTGCTTCCTTACAAATAGGGCAGCATCAAGCGCACATTTTCTTCATCGCGTTCATGCACCAGAGCCATTTTAGATATCCGCCGTTTTCGGTCAGAACTCTTGTGCTGTAGCAGGTGACTTTTGAAGGCTTTGCGGTGGACGATTTTGCCGCTGCCGGTGGCTCTAAAACGCTTTGCCGCTGCTTTACGGGTTTTCAGTTTAGGCATGGATGGTCTTTAATTCGACACAATCTATAAAGTTAGCACTATTTAGGCTGATTAGACAAGTTATAAATTTCAAATCTCAGGCAGAATCATAGCAGGTTTGCCCTTTTGAAATGCGATCGCTAGGGAGAAATTCACATCGCTTATTCGGGCAACTTTTAACCGATGAAGCGATCGCCATCCCCGGAAAACAGTTCATCAATGTGATGGCGATGATGGCGGCTCGCCCTTACCCTTAGTGTATAAAGTGTAGAACGCTCTTAACCCTTACTGAACCAGAATCCGCCCGGTGTAGCCCGATCCGTTGTAGCGTTGAAGTACGTTTTGGGCGATCGCTTCCGCCTTCCCCACCTCCACCAAAGCAACGCAAGCGCCCCCAAACCCAGCACCCGTCAAGCGTGCGCCAAATACACCACGGGTTTCTTGCAACATCCTCACCAGCGTATCCAGCGCTGGCACAGAAACTTCGTAATCGTCTCGCAAACTGGCATGAGAAGCATTCATCAACTCGCCAAAGCGCTCCGCAGAGACTCCCTGTATCGCCTCCAGCACCCGATTATCCTCTGTAACCACATGAAGAGCGCGACGCCGCAGCGGTTCGGGTAAAGACTCTACAGCTTGCGGATCGGTAATATCTCTGAGCGCCTTCACTCCCAACAACCGCGCTGCTTCCTCGCAATCAGCACGTCGCTGGTTGTAGCCACTTGCCGCCAGGGTACGAGGTACGCCGCTATCGATTACCACAACTTCTGCTCCCTTTGGGAAAGGAAGAACTCGACGTTCCAGCGATCGCGTGTCCAGAAACAGCATCGAATCGGTGTCAGCAAGGCTCGACGCCATCTGATCCATAATCCCGCATTGCACGCCAGCATAGTGAATTTCCGCCTGCTGTGCGAGTTGGGCGATTTGCACATCATCAAGAGTCAGTGAAAGAAGCGATCGCAATCCTCTGAGAGTCGCCACTTCCAGCGCCGCACTACTAGACAAACCTGAACCGATAGGAACGGAGGATGTAACGTACACATTAATCGGCGCGATGGTATTACCTTCCTGTTCTAAAAGTCGGATACACCCAAATATATAACTTGCGAAACTAGACGGCGTATGACTGCTTTCTAAAACGTCTACTTTTTCATCAAGTTCCGCAGAGTAAAAGTGGTGCTGTTCATCTTTGCTAAAACCCAATTGTACCGTCGTTTTTTGGGGGATAGCTGTCGGGAGGACAAATCCATCGTTATAGTCAGTGTGTTCGCCTAGTAGGTTTACTCGTCCTGGTGCGCTGGCTTCGATTTCTGGTTCTGTACCGAATATTTGTTGGAAATTCATCATGGTTTGTTGAGAGAAAGTACCTGGCGATGTTCGTAATCGCAACTTCTGCCCCCCTTTTTTTGAAGGGGGGCAGAAGTTGCGAGAGCTTTTATCAAACGAAGTCTGCCTTCGCCGACTGTCGAGACGCAAAATTCGCGTTTTTACAAATAGATTTGAAACCAGCTTAGAAACTCCCAACTATATAGACTCAGGATTCAGTTGAATCATCTCCCAAGTCGTATAAGTTCCAACCGGACTCCAAAGCACATAGGGGAGTAATAAAAGAGCAGCTAATCCAGAAATAGGTAATACAACCAATGCCAAAAGAATTCCTAAAATTGCGCCAGATCCCCCTAATATCGTACCGACTGTGAGACTACGGAGTCTGAGCGTGGTAGGAATGTAAGCGACTGTGACAATTTCCAATAGTAGATAAAGTGCCATTAATAACGAAGTTTTCAGGCTACCTGGATCTTGTTCCCAAATTATGGTTGCTGATAAAGCTCCGCCTGCAAAAACAATCGTCCAGATAAACGGAATCAGAGGCTCAAAGACAAGCCAACTAGGTCGGTTCAAGTTTTTGACCCATTGAGTATCGCGCGGTCTAAACAAGAGACTTCCTAGCGCGACTAATAAGGTCACGCCCCCAATAATCATCATTGATTTGATCATTTTTTTACCCTATGCGATCGCTACCGCGTGCCCAATGGTCTATTGCTATACTTGCGCTCCCGATCGATCTGAAGCAACCCGTACAACTCGATCGTGTCAATTTAAAGAATGACTTTAATCAGTCTTTGGGGTGAGAGTGTATGCAATTTTGACTGTTTATAGATAGATAGCGATCGCATTCCACATCGCCTTCCACTTTTACCCATCCCCACTCGCAACTTCTACAATTTTTGAGAAATGGCTTGTATGGCTACCTTCAGAAAAACACTTTCAGCCTTAGTCTTCAGCACAGTCTGCTTTTCCTTATCTGCACTGATGGCACCTAAAAGCGTGCAAGCTGCTACATTAACCACATTAACTTTTGATGAGTTGCCGACTCAACCAGTAGATGATTTAAGTGTTAAGGGCGTTACATTCGACTTTAAAGTAAATGGAGAAGACTCAACTGCTGCCACCTACAATGTTGTCAGAAAATTGAATCTCGGAGGTTTAACAGGCATTCCTGGAGCATTTGCTCGACTTGATTTATCACCCCCCGTCTTAGAAATCGGTGCGCTGGGAATGTTAACACTTGACTTCGCCATGTCTACCTCTAATATTATGTTCGACGTGGCGAAGCTAGGGGATTTTCAATTTCAGCCTATACCCAAATTAACCGTCCAACTCTTTGACGAAGACTTCACTTCTGTTGGTATTAGCGAGTTGACTCTGGATGAAGAACTCATCGATGAGTTTCCCTCCCCGATTAGAGATAGTGTTTTAGGCACTACTTTTACCTACAGCGGAACCCCTGTAAAACGGGCAGTTGTAGATTTCACTAACGATTCAGGTTCATGGGGATTTGACAACCTTAGTTATCTAACCGCCACTCAAACCGCTTCGGTTCCCGAACCAGGTTCTGTATTGGGTTTACTGGCATTTGGTGCTTTCGGTGCAACTTCAAGACTCAAGCGCCAACAAAAAAAGCAGATTAACTCGGCATCCTAGACAAAGCAACCACCGCTTTAGGAAAGCGACTCTTCAACGCTGGTATCACCGGACACGGTTTTTTCTCCTGTAAATTGTCTTGATTATTCCAGTTGAAAGTGTTCCAGCGGAAAGGTCCTTTTTGAGCAGCTGCCATCCAGAGTAAGCGCTTCGCCCGTGTCATCGCCACGTAGAGGAGGCGGAATTCCTCTGCGTTTTTGAGCTGTCCCGCTTGTTCCCAGGCTGCGGGTGCTGGGGGTAAGGGATATTGACCGTGGAGACTGGCGCGAATCTGTGCCCTAGCGACCTCTGCTAGGGTAAAATCGCCCAGGAATTGGGCGGCTGTGGGCACCCAAGGACTGCCGGGAATGCTATCTTCGTGCAAAAACGGCATAAAGACATAATCCCAGTCCAGTCCCTTGGCTTTGTGCATGGTGATGATGGTGAGTTGACCGGCGCGGATATAGCGGGCGTCTGTGTCCTCAGTTTCTACGGGTTCAAAGCGTTCGGAATTCACAATTTCGCTTAAGACTTCCAGGGTGGAACTCATGGAACTGTTGCCGTAGGTTTGCTGGGCGATACGTTCGGCTAATTTATCCGCTGTGGCCAATTCGGACGGGTCGTATTTTAAGGTGAGAGCTAGAAAGGTTGGCAATTGGTAGTGTGGCAGTTCCAAGCGGGCGCGAAGCAAACTGCGACAGTACCGCCCCGCCTGATGCACGGGTGGCGTTTGGGGAGGGTCGAGAGGGCCGGGATAGAGAAATTGCTCTGGAAAGGTGGCGAGGGCGTTGAGGTCTTGGGTGGGAATCAGCTGGCGCTGTACGAGTACTTCTAGTGCGGCTTTTATGTAGTCGGGGGAGTGGGGGCGATCGAGAAATTGCAGGAGGGCGAGGATTTCGGTGGGGACGTTAGAGTGGCGATCGCTCTGGGAAACATCGTACACCTCAATCTGGTGCTGATGCAGATAACTCAGCCTTTCAGCCACAAATCGGGCTTGCCGATTTTCCCGCACCAAAACCGCCGCCCGACCTTGGGGATTTTTCTCAAATAATTCGATCGTCCGTTCTCCGATCAACTGGACGGTGTGGTAAATGTCGCGGGGGGTGTAGATTTCCAATCCTCGACCCGTTGGTTCGGGGTTGGCGTCAGATTGGGGATCGCCAGCGTCAACGGGAAGAATTGTTTGGGGACGAAAGGGAAGTTCGGTTGGGTTTTGGGGGGATTTTGACTGCTGGATGGGCGAAGCATTCGCATCTGAATGGGTCGCCTGTTGCCCAGATCGATCCGCCGAATGCTTTGCCCCTACCACTGACTCTCGGCTCCTCCCATAGGTGCGATTCACCCACTCCAGGACGAAGTTCGCGGCGTCAACAATTGTCTGGCTGCTCCGACCCGCGCGATCCATCGTTGCCAAGCGTTCCTGGGCTTGGCAGGCTTCGCAGAAGCGACGAAAGTAAATCGGATCGGCGGGGGTGAAGGTGGAGTTAATCGCCTGGTTGGGATCTCCCACGCGCACCAAGTTGAGGACTGGGGAATTGTTCGCGGGTTGAGCGGCGAGAATTTCTAACAGTCGGCTTTGGAGGGGGCTAGAGTCTTGGGCTTCATCTTCAAAGACGGCAAAGACTTGGTTTTGCCAAAGTTGGCGGGCGCTTTCGTTTTGCAGCACCCGCAGGGCACCGAGAATCATTTCGTCGTAGTCGATCAAGTCGCGCGATCGCAATAAAGCTTGATATTGCTCGTACAACCCGGCAGCTACGCTCAAAATTCCATAATCATCCGGCGTCTGTCTTGCGAGTTCCCACAAATTCTCCGGTAACAATCCAGAGCTTTTTGCTTCGTGAATTACTGTGTTGGCAAGACTTGGCAAGACTTCGGTGCGTAAAACTGCCTGACGGCGCAACCGCTCGGTTTCTTCCCCATCAAATTGCCATCCCTCTAACAGCGTGGAATAGCGCCCAGGATTGTGGGACATCCATCGCTCTACGCAGTCCCGAATCAAGCGGTGACTTTGGTTCGGAGAAACCAAAGTTACAGTTTCCAAATTCAAACCCGATAGCTCTGGATGACGGGTGGCAATATTCAGTGCCAAACCGTGCAACGTATGGACAACAAAGCCAGTTTGCGGTAGTCGCAAATCCTCCCGCAGGCACTGGCGAATCTTGGCTTTAATATTTGCCGCCGCCGAGCGAGTAAAGGTGACAACGACTAAATAGCGTCGAGTATGCAATTGGTAACGAGCGATCGCTAACGCCGCCGCTACTGCCATCCCGGTAGATTTACCTGCACCGGGTACGGCAGAAACCGCTAAAGGGCCGCCTCGCCAGTCAGCCATGCTTTGCTGCCCCGCTCGCAACCCATTGCGGAGTCGCTGCATTGCCTGTTCGCGCACTGCTGCCAGCGACGGCTGAGCCAAATCCGGCACCATTTGGGCTGCTGTACCATCTGGGTGAATTAGATTATCGTCATTCATGGCTAATGGAAGACTGGCTAAACAGCTAATGGCTTGTAGAGACGCGATTTATCGCGTCTGAGTTTTGAGTAGAGACGCGATCGATCGCGTCTGAGTTTTGAGTTACAAGAGAATTCTTTAATTCCAAACTCAAAATTTAACACTTAAAACTTTTTACCAATTAGCAACTGACAACGGAAAAACATGAATCGCCTAAAGTTCTTTTTACATTATTTAGCGCTAGCTGGGGTAATTGTCTTGGGCGCTGCTTTGCGGTTTTGGCATCTTGACCTGAAACCGTTGTGGCTAGATGAGGTGATTACAGCGTTATTTAGTTTGGGACGTACTTACGATGATGTCCCGCTCAACGTAGTTTTTCCCCTATCAACCTTAAAGCAAATTTTTACCCTGAAGCCAGACGTTAGCTGTGCTGAAATTGCTCATACACTTGCGACTCAGTCTACCCATCCTCCCCTATTTTTTTGCCTGATGCACGGCTGGCTAAAAATACTCAGCCATCAGCACTCTTCCCTCAGCACTGACTTGCGATCGCTACCTGCGATTTTCGGAGTAGGAGCGATCGCGGCAATATACTGGCTGGGTCGCATCGCCTTCTTTCCCGCCGCCGGTTTGATGACCGCCGCAATTATGGCGGTTTCCCCCTTTGGCGTCTATCTTTCCCAAGAAGCACGGCACTATACCCTACCGATACTGCTGATTACCTTGGCACTGCTGGGATTAATTCAAATTCAGCAAGACCTGGAAAAGAATCGGCAAACGAGATGGCGCGTTTGGCTTGGCTGGGGCGTTGTCAACAGTATTGCCTTCTACGTCCACTACTTTTTTGTCTTGGCTTTTGTGGCGCAGTTGGTGACGCTCCTAGCGATATTTTACCAGCGGCGGCGATCGCTTAAAATTCACACTTGGGTGGCGCTGGGTCTGACAATCTTGGGGATTTTACTCAGCTTTATGCCTTGGTTGCCGGTACTGCTGGGACATTCTGGACGTTCGGAAACCAGTTGGCTTCCGTCTCCCCATAATGTTGCTCCTTTATATCAAACTTTGATCGGTTGGCTGCTGATGGCGATCGCGCTACCCGTAGAAGATCAGCCTCTATGGATGGCGATTCCATCGGGGCTGCTGATGCTTCTGTTTGGCTTTTGGCTGGGATGGCAAATTTTTGATGCTTTTAAGGTAAAGAGGCAATTAACCACCTCTGGAGGGCGCACGCAAGCAAATCCAAGTCGCTTTAAAACCCTCTCCACCCTCTCCTACCCAGCAATTTTCACCTTGGGTAGTTTCACCCTTTGCGTGCTGCTGCAATTCTTTGCCATTATCTACCTGCTGGACAAAGACATCACCATTGCCCCTCGCTATCACTTTGTCTATTACCCAGCTTTGTGCGCCCTTTTGGGAGCTATCCTCACAATCGGGACTGCGGTAAAAGAATTGCGGAGTGAGGATGCACAAGAAAATTCTGATGGAAATGCCCGGACTCAGCAGCAAAGCAACACTCCATACTTACTCCTGAGTCCTGAGTCCTCATTTCTACTGCTAGTTTGCCTTCTCAGCAGCATCTTTGTCGTTTCTAACCTGGCATTCTTAAAGCCCTTTAACCCCCTGCGAGTCGCCCAGCACATGAACTTAGAACCGACCGTTCCCCTGATGGTTGTGGTGGGATACAACGATTCCCAGGATGTCGCTTTAGGGTTAAGCTTTGCCCTGGCAGTCGATAAAATCCGGGCACCTGGCGTCGGTAGTTTTGAGCCGGAGGGAGAGAAAGCCTACTTTGCTTTCTTAAACGCGAAACCTAGTTATGATGCCCTTTGGCAACATCTGTCTGGCATCCCAACTCCTTTAAAATCGCCGCTGAACTTGTGGGTGGTTGCCCCTGGACTCAAGCTGGTGGATTATCCCCAGTATTTGGCACTTGCCGAGCCAACGAGTTGTACGATTGACTCCACTCAGCACTACCGAATCGGGGTTCCTTATCAGCTATATCGGTGTCAGTAGTCAGTTACCGGATAGCTAATGGCTAATGCAATACGGTTCACGAATCAGGCAACGTTACTCAACGTACACGGCTTAGGTTGACTGAACTGGTTACTTGCGCTCTGGATGCGCTGCCACATAGGGTGGGGGAGTTCCCATGCGGTTAATTGTAGAAATCATCTGGTACAAGCGCCCCAAATCCCGTTGGTTGAAGTACAAAACTAGACGAGGCAAATCTAATGTTTCATCCACTGCCTCTTCGGGTAATGCCTGAGTTTTTTCAATTCGTCCCTTCACCAAGATGTCGCTGAAGTCAGCATTCAGCTGTTCAACCTCTGCATCCGATACTTCAGACTTAAGACGGAGGACAAATTTATCCTCAACATAGCGGCTGGAATGATAAACCCGGTAAAAGCGATTGATCGCTTCACAAGCGACCTCTAAGTTATCTGTAATTGTGTATAAACTCGGATCGTCATGACTAACTAAACCGGGTTCGACTAAATGCTTGCGAATATAAGCATCCCATGCTTGCCAATAATCGCCGCCAGGACGGTCAATTAATACCATCGGTACGGGGCCATATCTGCCCGTTTGGCAAAGCGTCAAACATTCCAAAGCTTCATCCTGGGTGCCAAACCCACCTGGAAACAGAGCGATCGCATCGCTTTCTCGCAGGAAAAACAGCTTCCGCGTGAAAAAATACTTAAAAGGAATCAGCTTGCGATCGCCTTCAATAAACGGGTTTGCTCCCTGTTCAAAAGGTAGCTGAATATTCAAACCAAACGATTTTTCAGCTCCAGCGCCTTCGTTTCCCGCCTGCATAATCCCTCCACCGGCACCCGTCATCACCATATAACCCAGCTGGGTGACACGCCGAGCAAACTCAACCGCCATGAGGTATTCGGGACTATCGGGCGCAACGCGAGCCGAACCAAAAATCGTTACTTTGCGGACGTGCCGATAAGGATAAAAAACTTGAAATGCCCGCTCCATATCTTGCAAAGAAGCGCTCAAGATTTTCCAGTCCAGCCGGTCGATTTCCTCCCCAGCCAGTCGCACCAGCACTGACAGCGCCCGTTGTATCCATTTCCCATGTTTCAGCTTCGGCAGCTGGTGAATTAGATCGGCTACGTCTGATTCCAGCGACTCAAGGGCATTAGAAGGAGGAGTAATGGTCATAATTTATGCAAGCACCAGCGGCACTTTATTCTAACGAGATTCGCCCCAGCATCGCCGCCACTGGTATCATTCTATACGATTTTTCTCCCCAACCGGCTCTCAGCGCCTGTCTATCGGAAAGGTTGAAGCTGCCATTAATGGTGCCGAACTCCTCAAAAAAACCCGTTTTCTTGTAGAAAACGGGTTTTTGCAGGTCGTGCATATCGTTCGTGATTTGGAACCACCTACTGAATGGCTCAAGAAGGCGAGCAAAAAAGACAAATGACAAGCAGAACTCCCCAGCCAGCACAGAGCGTCTGGGTTGATAAGCGTCTAGTTCCCGAAAAAATAGGTAACTATACTGACGGTTTAGCCATTGTTACTTGGAAAAAGTGGTTAGAGATACTTTTCCAAAGTATTTGCCAAAGTGGTTTTGGGAACCGCACCCACCACCATATCCACCCGTTGACCGCCTTTGAAAATCATGAGCGTGGGAATGCTGCGAATCCCATACTGGCTGGCAACGTTAGGGTTTTCATCGGTATTAAGTTTGACTACTTTTACTTGACCGTCGTACTGCTGGGCAATTTCCTCCACCACAGGCGCAACCATCCGGCAAGGTCCGCACCAGGGTGCCCAAAAATCTACTAGAACGGGAACTTCACTCTCAAGTACTTCTTGTTTAAACGAAGCGTCTGTAACTTGTGCGGCTGCTGACATGCCTAGAAATCCTTAGCGTAACTGTTTCTAATTTTTAGCAAATTCTACCATAGGCAAAACAGACATCTTCTGACTCAAAAGGTATACATTTAGACATAATTGACGAATCAGTGGGTTTGACTGCAGGCAGGCAGGCGATTATTTTAACCCTAAATAAGGAACCGCCCGAACAGTAGTCCGGGCGGAGTGTGGTGTGAGGAGTGAACGGAAACTTGCGTCTCCGCTTTCTCTATTCTAAGCGACAGCTTTAGATTTTCCAGTCCTCCGAGCAGGAGTCCGGAATTTTTTAAGGAACGCAAATAAGGCAGTGGGTCTATTTACCCATTCCCAACTGCTGTGCTTTCTGGTAGACCTTCCCTTCTGTCAGCAAAGAGGGTGCAATTATAACTTCAACTTGCTGCATCTGCTTGATATCTTTGGCTCCCAGCGTGCCCATACTGGTTTTCAAGGCTCCCAGCAGGTTATGGGTGCCATCATCCAGACCGGCGGGACCGCGCAGGATTTGTTCGCACGTCCCTGTTGTGCCGACTCGAATGCGAGTACCACGAGGGAGAACGGGGCTAGGTGTTGCCATCCCCCAATGATACCCCCGTCCGGGTGCTTCTTTGGCTCTGGCAAACGGAGAACCAATCATCACGCCGTCAGCACCGCAGGCGAGCGACTTGCAGATATCGCCGCCAGTAATTAAACCGCCATCGGCAATCACGGGGACATAGTTGCCGGTTTCGTCGAAATAGTCATCGCGGGCGGCTGCACAGTCGGCAACAGCGGTGGCTTGGGGAATCCCTACGCCCAAAACGCCACGAGAGGTACAAGCGGCACCGGGGCCAATCCCCACCAACACGCCAGCCGCACCCGCCTTCATTAAGTTCAGCGTCACGTCGTAGGTGACGCAGTTCCCTAAAATGACCGGGATTGGCATTTCTTGACAGAATTGAGCCAAATCTAGGGGTGTTACTGACTCCGGCGAGAGGTGAGCGGTAGAAACCACTGTCGCTTGCACAAAGAACAAGTCAGCACCCGCTTTTGCCACAGCCGCGCCGTACTTTGTCGCTCCCGCTGGTGTGGCGCTGACTGCTGCAATGCCGCCTTGTTGTTTAATTTCTTGAATCCGTCGTTCGATTAATTCTTCCTTAACGGGTTCTGCATAGAGTTCTTGCATCAGCGCGACAAACTCTTCTTTCCCCACGGAGGCGATGCGATCTAAAATCGGCTCTGGGTTTTCATAGCGAGTTTGAATTCCTTCTAAATTGAGGACGCCTAATGCCCCCAGTTGAGATAGTAGAACTGCCATGCGGACATCGACTACCCCATCCATTGCACTGGCAATAATGGGGATTTCTCGCTCAATGCCGCCGATGCGCCAGCGGGTATCTGCCAAACTGGGGTCTAGCGTCCGATTTCCAGGCACTAGCGCTATTTCATCGATGCCATAAGCTCGGCGAGCTGTCTTGCCCCGCCCAATTTGAATATCCACTCTTAACTTCCCGTTCCCAAGACTATTTAAGTTAGAGTATCAAATTCAATGGGGAATTTGTTCTGGGCTGGGGGTCAAGTTAGCTTGGGCGATTGAAATCGCGGCTACACAAACGAAGTCCGGCGAGATCGGACTGTGGGGGCGATCGCGTTTTTGAGCAAGGTTTGACAGAAGTAGGGGCGATCGCACTTTTAGTATTAGGTGCGATCGCCTAGATTAGAAAAGAGTTTAGAAGCCAAAGACTTTCTTAGCAGTCTCTACAACCCAACCTGGAGTTTGCCCGTATCCATGCGCCCAAATCCGACCATTAACCTTCACTTCCCACTTGCTACCAGGATAGGTCAATGTCGGATCTGCACTGTAGTCGCCAAGGAAAAACTGCTTGCCGTTGATTTCAAAGTAAATTCCTGTAGGAACAGGAAGCCAATCTCCAATTCCTCCGGCAATAGCTGGTTGAATTCCCAGGGGAGCAATTGCCATAGCACTACCTAAAGCAATTGAACCTGAAAGAACTAGAAAAAATGAAGCAAGCAAAGCGGTTTTTGAGCGTTTCATAGTTGCGATTCCTTTGATAAAGATAAAGTTTTCCAGAGAAACAGTTTCACTAACTGATGTAAGTCTCCTTTCTTGTTGTTTTGGCTGTTTCTGTTGGTATTCTCATCAAAGTGCAATGTTTTTTCTAGAGGAGAAAAGGGTGTTAAGAACAAAGTTAAAATTTATAGTTTAATATCTTGTAAAGCCAGACATAACAAGGGTTTTAATTAAGATAAATTTTAGGAACTAAAATCTCTTAAATCCCTTAACCTCCTGAAAAAGTTGTTATCTGCCCTGCACGCAGCTAAAGTCCCGACAAACCGGAGTTAAGCCAAGCATCATGACTCTACTAAAGGCAAGACGCGATCGCGGTCGGATACTAACTGACAAAGGATGGAAAAGAATCTGGGATGCGATCGCTTTATCGTTTCCTGACAGGCAAACCATCCAAGCCATATCAGAACAAACTGACCCTAATGTTAATCCAGAAGCAGTAGCTTTTGTATCGTGTGATACAGTATCTAATATTGTGAATCGACGGGAAGCGGCTGACAAACCAAAAATCGAACATCTTTTCAAAGCCTTTGGGCTAACACTGGATAAGGATGACCATATCTCTGCTCTTAAAACTCCTCAGCTAGAACCAACCGCAGAGAGTACAACATCCAAAAATTCTAATTTTGTGGGGAGGGAAAGCGATATCGCCCACCTCAACACCCGTGTCAGCCAAGGGGCGAAAGTCATCGTCATACAGGCACCTGGCGGCGTGGGTAAGACAACTTTGGCAGGGCAATATCTCAAAACTCAAGGGTTTGATTTGGTGCTGGAACTCCTGATGGCAAAGGAGAAAGAGAACATCACCGCCGTCGAGAGTGTGATTGAAGAATGGCTCAAACAGGATTTTCAGGAGGAACCTGGGCGGGAGTTTGGGATAACGCTAGGGCGGCTAAAACGGCAACTTCAGACGCGCCGAGTTGGGGTGTTGATTGATAACTTGGAACCTGCACTCGATAAACAAGGCAGGTTTATTGAACCGCATCGCCGCTATGTGGAACTGTTGCGAGTTTTGGCTGATCCAACCGTGCAATCTGTGACGCTGATTACCAGCCGCGAACCGCTGGCTGAATGCGTAAATGTGGCAAACTATTCCTTGCCTAGATTGAATCAGCAGGCATGGCAAGAGTTTTTTTGCAGCCGCAACATTGATATAGATGATACGGCTCTGCGGGAAATGCACAAAGCTTATGGTGGCAATGCCTTAGCGATGACAGTCCTCTGCGATCCAATTGTAAGAGATAGGGGTATGACAGCCTATTGGCGAGAACATCAAGTCGAAGCTGACTTATTAGTGGAATTAGCTGTAGAAAACCTCATTAAAGATCAGTTCAACCGTCTCCAAGAAATTTACCCGGAAGCCTATCGACTCCTCTGCCGTTTGGGATGCTTTCGCTATCAGGATGTGCCGACTGTCCCCCTTGAGGGGCTGTTTTGTTTACTTTGGGATGTCCCAGAAGCACAGCGTAGACGCATCATTGAATCGTTGCGAAATCGGTGTTTAGTAGAGTACAAAAAGGGAGAATACTTGCTGCATCCAGTAATTCGGGCAGAGGCGATCGCACGTTTGAGACCAAGTGAAGATTGGGAAGAAGCCAACCGGAAAGCAGCAGCATTTTGGACAGAGAATGTTAAGACAGTTGAAACTGTAGAAGAAGCACTGAGAGCGTTAGAAGCTTATTATCACTATGTGGAAATTAAAGATTTTAATTGGGCTGGTAATGTCATTACTAAAGAGAGAAGTAATAAATGGCAAAAAGATGAAGATTTAGGTATGTCATTCAGCAGATTAGGTCTATTACAACAAATGACAACTGCGATTAATCAAATAATAAATAATCTTAATCCTAGTTATACTGCAAGTAGGATTTATAATATATTGGGCGATCTTTATTGGTTAACAGGACATACTCAATCTAGTATTGAATCTCATAAAAAGTCTGAAGAGATTGCAATTTTTATTCAAAATAAAGGTCTTGAAATAGTTGCTTATTTTAATAGAGGTCTTTGTCACATAGATTTATTAGAAATTCAAGAAGCAGTAGAATTATTTGAAAAAGTTATATCACTCTCAGAAAATACAGAATGCCATAGATACGCAGTACAATCTTGGTATTGCCTAGCGTTTTTAAAGTCATTTTTAGGTCTTGGGCAGGAAGCATTTTACTTAGTCGAGAAGAGTCAACATGAAAGCTCACCTGGGAGGTCGACTACATGGGCCGTAGGATATAGATTCTTGTTTTTAGGTCAAACATACAACAATTTAGAAGATCATGAAAAGTCTTTTGATATGTACCGCAAAGCGATCGCGTATGCTGAAGAAAGCCACTACACGCAGGTTAAGGCTAAAGCTTTAACTGGTCTAGCAGAGCTTTATCGAGAACAGGAAAATTTTGATACAGCACTTTCAAACCATTCAAAATCAATAGAATTGCTGGATAAAATAGGCGCTAAATGCGATCTTGCTGAAGCTTATTATCAACTTGCCTTGACTTATCAAAAGATGGGTGAAAACGAGAAGGGTCAGACAAACTTTAAAGAAGCAATTCGACTTTTTGAGGAAATGGAAGCACCAAGGCAAGTTGAGAAAGTGCGACGTGCAATAGGAGAAAAATAGATGAACAATAAACTGGTTGAATCGATTTTACATTGAGTTGACATAGCGCGATCGCATTCCTCTCATCAACAGCGCGAACTGACAAGTCAGCCCTTCGCTATCGCATTCTCAAAAATGCGCTCAACACCGATTATTTTGCACAAAGTTCACATCATTAATGCGCCGCAGTATTTTGTCATTTTTGCCGAGTACCCGCATTTGGCAAGAATGATTAGCGCCTGGTGATATTAGGACAAAAACACCGTTAGTGGCTTCGTCGCGCAGAATCTTCCCGTTATCAAAGGTTATTTCGACAGCAGCGACTTCTGGTGAGAGTACCTTACCGTAAGTGAGGGCGTAAGTCTCACCTTTATCGTTCGAGTAGTTGCTACCTCCATACCACACCAGCTCCTCTGGCGGTAACGGTGGGCGATCCAGAAAGAATTCAGCGCTGCCATTCCCAATCTGTTCCCAGCCACTTCCTTTACGTACAAGGACACTGTGACCCAATATCTGCGGCGCAGATGGCGCTATAGAACCCCACCCCCAACCCCTCCCCGCTTGCGGGGAGGGGAGCCGGAGCCGCAGGCGAGGACGGGGTGGGGTTCCGGCTCTACTCAACCGACAATCTAATTTCCGCTGTTTTTGCGATCGTCTTTTCCAGTTTCTAAACTCCCTAGCGGCTTGGATGGCGGTGGGGGAGGCGTTGGCATTGTTACCAGCGTTTGGACTGATGGCTCTTTTTTAGGAGGTGTCTGGGGAATGCTAGGCGTTGGTTTTTGGGAGGAATCGCCTGTTATCACCTCGGTGGGAATACTGCCGTTGTTGCTACGAACCAGATTACTAACTTGACCAATTAATGAGCCTAATTTGCCATCTTCTAGCAAGGTGTTAATTAAAGCTAAGCCGCTGGTAGAAAGTAACATTTTGTTGATGTCACCGGCACCGTTGCCGTTGCTGCCATTTGCACCGGGGAAGGAGTAAATTCGGGCATCGCCGATCACTCCTGGTTGAGGTGCCAGTGCCTTGACAATTTCTGGTAGTTTATCTGCGAGATCGGGCCAAATTGTGGTGATAATCTTGGCAGTGAGGTTAGCGTCGCTGATAGTATTTTGGGCGGCAATTTGGGCTTGAATACCTTCAGCTTCGGCTAAAGCTTTGTCGCGGTTGGCATCTGCTAGAGTGCGAATTGCTTCGGCTTCAAGTTCCGCTGCTTGTTGGGCAATTTCTGCTTGCCTTCTGCGCCGGAAAGCGTCAATTTCTACGACGTTGCGATCGCTAATACTCTTCTCTTGGGCTTCTCGTTCGGCGGCAATAATTGAAAGCTGTTTGTCCCGTTCGGCTTTTTCAACTGAACTGGCGGTTGTCACAGATGATTCTGCCTTCGCTTGTTGTGCCTCGGCGACAAAGCTTTCGCGTTTTTTGTTAGCAACTGCGATCGCTACCTCTTCTTGGGCAATTCTTGACAGTTTTTCTGACTCCGCTACCTGCACTTGCGCTTGTAGGCGAGAAGATTCTACTGTCTGCTGACGGATAATTTCCGCCATTTCTGCTTCTTGTTTTTGCAGTGTTTGCGCCACCTTGAATTGTTTATTGCGTTCTTCTAGGGAAATATTTGCCTCAATTTGACCTTGTTCCACCGCCAGTTTTTTCTTTATCTCTCCCTCTTGGATGATGCGCTGACGGGTAATTTCCGCCATTTCTGCTTCTTGTTTTTGCAGTGCTTGCGCCACCTTGAGTTGTTTATTGCGTTCCTCTAGGGAAATATCTGCCTCAATTTGGCTTTGTTGCACTCCCAATTTCTTGCGAATTTCTTCTTCTTCAACGGATTTAAGCTGTAAAATCTTGGTACGCTGTACCGTGGCTGCTTCTGTGTCTTTCGATTCTTGAATCTCCCGCTCTTTTTGAGCTTTCAGTGCTTCTACTTGCAGTTGTTGCTCTAGTTTAGCGGTTTGTTTCTCTTGCTCAATTTGGAGCGATCGCTTTTGGGCATCCAGTTCTTTCTGTTCAATGGTAACTTGAGTGGTTAATTCAACTTCTCGTTTTTGCTGAATCGAGCGTTGAATCGTTTCAGTCCGCAGTCGCACGCCTTGAGCATCGAAGAAGTTATTCGTGTCGTAGGTATCGCTTTCTTCTATTTCCGAAATGGCAATATTGTTCAGCGTCAAACCTACTTTCTTCAAATCTTGCTGAACTAAATTTAAAACAGCATCAGCAAACCCAATCTTATCCGAATCAATCTCGGCTAAACTCTTATTTTTCGCCGCTGCCCGAATCGCATCATCTGCGCGTTTTTCCAGAGCATCTTTAATATCTTCCGGCGTAATTTTCCCGGCCCTGGACAGTCTAGCCGCCGCCGTTAAAACATCTTGTTCGTCGGCATTGATGCAGACATAGAATGTCACCCGCATATTTGCTCGGAGGTAATCTTGGGTACGAACTGCCAACTTCCCGGTGCGCTCAACATCAATAGAAATTTCCCGCAAAGGTACGCGGGTAAGCTGATGGAATCCAGGTAAAACAACGCAACCGCCATAGAGAATGACAGATTTACTTTTAATGAAAACGCCGCCCGTTCTCACAAAAGCTTCGTTGTTGGGTGTAACAACATAAACTCGCGTATACGCCCAAATGCTTAATAGCAGTAATACAACTAAAGCACCAATAATTCCTGGGAAGACAATCCCACTTCCCAGTTGGGCAATCGCTGGTTGTATTGGGGCTGGCAGTGTTTGAGCGATTAAAGTAGACTCATTTTTGGGTAAATTTGTCTCGGTTTGCCATTGTTTCTGCGATTCAGATGTGGTGGCAATCGGTAATGATTGGATGAAGGTAAGCCAAAATAGCATAATTTTGAAGAAGTTGGTTGTTAGTTGTTAGTTTCTCTAGCGATTGGAAGTTGCGGATATACAGATGAAATCTACCTAGGCAACTTGAACTTCTAAAGTCGGCGTTAGCGTAGCGTGCGCGTAAACGCACAGGTGGACTTTGTTTGGATAGCGGTGTATTTTATTCTTCAGGAATTACGCAAATAGCACCACATCTGAGGGCAACCACAAGGGATTGCCCCGACAAAACGCTATATGTATAAGCTTTGCGTAAGTCCTGTTCTTCTGGGATTTCTTACTTGATTTTGTGTGCATTTTCTAGCCAATGTTCTTGATCGAGACTATCTTTGGCGACGACTAAATAGTGGTGTTCCAAACGTTCAATGACTAAGACTTTTTCATTGCGACGCGGGAGAACAGTTGCCCAATCAGGTAAAGTGGCGCTGATGGTGACAAGATTTCGCGCTGAATCGATGACATCTACCTGACCAATTTTGCCTCTGTGTTTATGGGGAATAAAGGCAGAACTTACGGTGCCGAAGCAACCAATTAAGCGATCGCTACTGGCATCTTCCCCAAAGGCGGCAAAGATTTTTCCCAGTGGTCGAGCAATCAACCCCCCCAGAAACAGGCTGATAGCCATTGAACCTAATAACACCACTCCCCCTAATCCAAAAAAACGGTAGGGGATGCCACCTGTGAGGCTGCCAACCCAGACATTGAGCATCCAGCCGATGACACCCCAGAGGCTAAAGTCAGTTCCTAATAATAGGATTAGCGGCGCTTTGCCAATGCCTAGCCATCCCAGGATTTCCAAGGAGTCGAAGTCACCATCTGCATCGGTGTCTACGTCTATAACATCTATGTCGGTATCTATGTCAGCATCTATGTCAGCATCTATGTCGGAGTCTCCCCCACCGGAAACAATCACCAATAGGAATAATAGGACTCCCATCCCTAGAAACATCCAGTAGGGTAGGTTGGCTGAATTAAACAGCATGAATGCCTAGTGTCCTTAATTGAGTTGAGTTGAAAATTTTAGCGTTTCAAGACTTACGGAGGAAGGTGCTTAATGGAGAAGTTTGTCTTTGAGCTTCATCGATTAATTAAGCTGACTGCACTTCGATCGTCTCAGAGCGGTCTCGGCGATTCGGCTCACTCTTTGGCTCAGTTGTTGGCTCAGTTGTTGGCTCAGTCCGCCTGAAGCTAAAACTCTAAATTTCACCAAATGTGGGTCGTAATCAGCCCAATATGGTTCACTAAGAATAGTTGTAGGTTGGGTTGAACGATAGTGAAACCCAACATAAGTTATTGGTGTTGGGTTTCGTGCCTCAACCCAACCTACGCAGGTTTTGGATTGTTAGCTTTAAGCGAACCGTATTGATGACAACCCTTGATCAAACGGCTTTCTTAAAGTTGTACATTGAGTGAACTGAGATAAAACATCACCAGTTGTAGGTTGGGTTGAACGATAGTGAAACCCAACATAAGTTATTGGTGTTGGGTTTCGTGCCTCAACCCAACCTACGCAGGTTTTGGATTGTTAGCTTTAAGCGAACCGTATTGATGACAAGTCTTGATCAAACGGCTTTCTTAAAGTTGCACATCGCGTGAACTGAGATAAAACATCACCAGCGTAGCCACAATTCCGGAAAAACCGGAAAAACGATAACTTTTTTTAATTTTTATTCTTTATAAAGAGAATTTTATCGTTTAAATTTAATTATTTCATAAATAGCATCCTTCTAAAGGCAGACTTTAAGAGCAATAAACTTCAGTAATGGGATAGAGGTAGGACGCTAAAGCCTGTTTTAGGTTGAAACAATTATCTTCATCAGGAACGCAAATGTCTGCATCTACGAACCAGTCAGCTCTGGCTTGCTATTTCACAGTGTTGCAAATGCCTTTGAGGCAGCGCGACTTGCAAGCACTTACTGAAATATTTGATGATTTTGACACAGACGAGCTAATGCAGTTGGATGCGATCGCTCCTTTAGAGTCAATAGGATTTCTGGAGCCTTGGGAGGAAACCGCGTGGGTGACGCTTACCCAAAGCCAGTATGAGTTGGAAGGTGCCCCAGCGTAAGGAAAGCGGCGAGTTGCGTATGTTTGTTCTCGCGCTGTCAGTTAATCAGAGCTTAAAATTAATATAGATAAGCACTTGAATATTTAGATATAGCTTTTAAGCTTTGATTCAATCTGAGACCTTAGAATTACTCGAATGGCCCCGCCTGTGCCAGCATTTGTCTACTTTTGCTGCCACTAAGTTGGGCGCTCTAGCTGCCAATCATCTGCAAATTCCAGCTACTCAGTCAGAGAGCCTGCAACTCATCGCCCAAACTCAGGAAGTTTACCAGTTGGAGAATCGTCTTTCTCCGGGGTTGACTTTTGAAGGAATTCAGGATATAGGAGATTCTCTGGAGCGAGCGGAACTTCAGGGAATTTTAGCGGGGGAAGAGTTGCTGGCGATCGCCACCACCCTGGCTGGAGTCAGGCGTTTGCGGCGCATGATTGACGATCAAGAAGACGTGCCGGTGCTGAAAGCGCTGGTTGCCGATATCCGCACCTATCCAGAATTAGAGCAGGAAATTAACCACTGTATCGATGAAAGGGGAGACGTAGCAGATAGGGCGAGTGCCAAGCTGGGCGGAATTCGCATCCAACTGCGGCAGCTGCGCGATCGCATTTATCAGACATTGCAGGGGATTTTGCAGCGCCAAGCCAATGCAGTGCAGGAACAGACGATCAAACAGCGGGGCGATCGCTTCGTGATTCCCGTCAAAGCACCGCAAAAAGACGCCATTCCCGGCATCGTCCACGACACTTCCAGTAGCGGCGCGACGCTATTTATCGAACCGAACGCGATCGTGCAATTGGGCAATCAATTGCGGCAGTTGCGGCGTCAAGAACAAGTGGAAGAAGAAGCCATCCGCCAAGTGTTGACGGCACAAGTAGCAGCCGTGAAGCCAGATTTAGAGCAGTTGTTGGCAGTGGCGACAACTTTGGATTTGGCAACCGCTAGGTCACGATACAGCTATTGGTTAGAAGCGAATCCTCCCAGATTTATCGAACGCACCCCCCCAGAAAAGCCGGGGAACCGGGAAGATGAGGAGTCTGGAGAATCCCCAGCCAAAAATCCCCAATCCAAAATCGAAAATTCCATCACCCTGCGCCAGTTGCGCCATCCTTTATTGGTATGGCAGCAGCGACACGAAAACGGGGGTGCAGTCGTGCCCGTAGATTTACTGATTCAGCCAGAGATTCGGGTCGTAACAATTACTGGACCGAATACCGGCGGCAAAACCGTCACCCTAAAAACCCTGGGATTAGCCGCACTGATGGCAAAAGTGGGGTTATTTGTCCCGGCGCGGGAGCCGGTAGAATTGCCTTGGTTTGATTTAGTGCTGGCAGATATTGGCGACGAACAATCTTTAGAGCAGAGTTTATCGACTTTTTCGGGGCATATTCGTCGCATCAGCCGAATTTCTGAGGGAATGACGCCAAATACGCTAGTTTTGCTGGATGAAGTGGGAGCGGGAACCGATCCGGCAGAAGGGAGTGCTTTAGCGATCGCTCTCCTCCAGTATCTAGCAGACCATGCCAATCTAAGCATTGCCACCACCCACTTCGGCGAACTCAAAGCGCTCAAATATGAAGACGAACGGTTTGAAAATGCCTCGGTGGAATTTGACGATCGCACCCTCAGCCCCACTTATCGACTGTTGTGGGGAATTCCCGGACGTTCCAACGCCCTGACGATTGCGCGACGCTTGGGATTGAAGGCGGAAATTGTCGAACAAGCTCAAACTTATGTGGGAGGTGCTTCAGAAGACATCAACCAAGTGATTGCCGGACTGGAAGCACAACGCCGCAATCAAGAAACTAAAGCAGCTGAAGCTAGTCAGTTGTTGCAGCAAGCGGAGCGTTTTTATCAGGAGGTGTCGAGAAAAGCTGCCGCTTTGCAGGAACGGGAACAGCAGCTCAAGCTTTCCCAGGAACGCGCTGTACAGGAAGCCTTGATTCAAGCCAAAGGAGAAATCGCTCAAGTGATTCGGCGGTTACAGCAAGGCTCAGCCACTGCTCAAGATGCTCAAGGTGCAACCAACGCCTTGAATGAAATTGCCGAACGTCATCTTTTGCCCTCGCCGCCACCCAAACCAAAGCCGGGATTTAGCCCAAAAATGGGCGATCGCGTCCGCATTCCTCGCTTGGGACAAACCGCCGAAGTGCTGAGCAATCCAGACGAAGCTGGTCAGATGAGCGTGCGATTTGGGTTAATGAAAATGACCGTCTCCCTTGAAGATATCGAATCTTTGGACGGTCAGAAACCCGAACCCATCACTAAAGCCAAACCGACGGCTACTCCAAAAGAGCAACCCGCACCCTCCAAACCGCAACCCACAATTCGCACCTCCAAAAATACCGTCGATATTCGGGGGAGTCGAGTGCCTGATGCCGAGATGGCATTAGAAAAAGCGATCGCTCAAGCGATGGATGCGGGTTGTTTGTGGATTATCCACGGCAAGGGAACCGGACGACTGCGAGAAGGTGTCCACGAATTCTTGAAACAGCATCCTCTAATCGAGCGTTTTGAATTAGCTGGCACTCCAGAAGGTGGCACGGGTGTCACAATCGCCTATATTAAGTAGCGAATTACTAATAGCTAATTGTTTAAAAACAGTTAGCCATTCGCCATCAGCCGACGACAGGAAACTTACTCAAAACCGCGATAGTCTGGTTTCAAGACTCGTAACGGCGAAGTTATCACCAGTTGCGTCACCTAAGCTAAAAATATGCCCTCCATCGTGAAGACACCAACGACGCCAACCCCCCACTGGGAGGATTTACCCCTTGCTTCCGCGCCAGATCCAGTACAGTTGGACAATATCAAAGCCCAACTGGATTTAATTTTATTGGCTCTTGAAGCATTGGCAGGCATCGGTTCCGACGCGATACTTCAAGCCGCAGCTCAATTGAATTTAGAGTCAATGGTGGCAGATCGGGTGGCTTTGTGGCGACTGCGCCAGTCTAACCCCATGCGGAAGAGTTCGGGAGGGCGGAAAAAGTTAGATGTGGAGGAAGCGCGATCGCTTGTTTTAATCATCTGTCACCTTGCCAGACAGCAGCAAGAGCTAATCCGCCGTGCCGTTGCCTTGCTCGAACAGCTAGCCGAGCAAAACCGGGAACCCCACGAAGCTTCTTTACTGGGAGATTATCTTGATGCCTTCAGCAACACTTACCAGGAACGCATGGAGGAAGAAGAAAATGTATCGTCCGACGCTTTGAGCCACTTGGCTTTGAAACTTCTCATCGATCTCCTGTTCTACAGTAGCCCCAATGGTCATCGGCGTCTCTGGTTAGCACTTTTGGATCGCGCCCGCTAGCAATTCACACTTAGCAATTAGCAATCCTTTCAATTAGCAAAATGGTTTTGCGACGCTATACACCCCCCACCTGCACGTTGGAAATCCAGGCGAAAGACTCGCCCCTGTCTCGCTGGGCAGGACAACCCGTGCTGAAGCATCTACGATTTGAGCTAAGCTTTGACGATCCGCGACAGCCAGAAGATCGACGAGTATCGATTCGCGGAAATCGCGCTCAATTAGAAAGCCTTTGCGAAGCCGTTAGCACCTACGTGCAGGACTTCCTTCAGCAATCCCCTCGACCGCAGCCGGTGGCGCATCAAATGCCCGTAGGCGAGCCGATGGTCGCTGCTGCTGCCCCCGCCCAAGCGGCAACCATTCTTTCCCCGCCCGAATCCCCCCATTTTCAAACCTTTGTCCCCTATATACAACCGAGGGGACTTTTGTCCCACGACCTATTTTTGGGGCATTTGGCGACTGAAGAAACGGGGTCAGTCGTGACGCTGAGTGCGCTGCAACTATTCGACTTAGCCACGGCTTTGGATGAATACAACGCTGAATTAGTGGCATTGCCTCCCCTCAACCGCACCCAGTGGTTGAAAAATCCGCCCCTCTGGACTCGGACGGCAGCCATCTTTCTGTTGGGGGTGGGTATAACAGCCGCCACGCTCAAGCTGCTGAACCAGCCTAGTCCCACTGTCATCTCCTCTGCACCGGCACCCACTGCATCACCCAGCACCCCGGCACAAGTGCCCGGTTCCACCGAGGTGTTGCCAGTTCCGACAACGACGCCTACGGCGGGAGTGCCGACGCCTCCTCCTTTGTCCTCCGTGTCGCCGACGCCGACTGGGTCTCCTTCGTCCATTTTGTTATCTCCGGCCCCTGTAGGCACGCCGACACCTTTCAATGCCAAAAGCCCAGGGGTCGTCGTTGTGCCTCGGAATCCCCCTGGAAATTCCAGCCCCATTTTCACCAATCTGCCCCCCATTCAACAACGTTCTGCCCCAGAGGGAAGAGCCATTTTCCAGCCCCCTCCTCCCAGTAATTTTCCTCCCATCCCCAAACCCCCGGCTGAACAGCCAAAACAGGCTATCCGCAATAATCTCCCGTTCGATCCGATCCCCAGTAGCGGCGGGGTGACAGCGCCCCGAATCGGGCAACCGGCTCCTGGTGACAGCGCCTCAAGTTCTCAAGGCACAAACCAGTCTGCATCCCCCAATGCCGGGGGCATTCCTCCCGCGCCTCCCCCGCTTCCCAATCTGCCGTCGCTTGCCAGCCTTCCGGCTGAAAGCTCGGCTGCAAATAACAGCGAACCTAGTCCCGGTACGACTCGCGGCAGCGTTGCCCCACCGGCGGGGAAACGCGATCGCGCCCAAACCAGTAGCGATCGCGCCCAGGAAGACCGGCTATTTGACACGATTCCCCAAGTTGCACAAGTGCGGAACTATTTCCAACAGCAATGGAAACCACCCGCCGGTCTGACACAATCGCTGCAATACTATCTCCGGCTCAATCCGGATGGCTCCATCGAGCGCATTCGACCGCTTGGAGAAGCGTCAGTCAAGTATATTGACCGTACTGGGATGCCAGTACCGGGGAAACCGTTTGTTTCTCCCATCGAAGGCGATCGCAATGCCCACATCCGGGTAGTTCTTGGCTCCGATGGCAAAGTGGAAACCTTTCTGGAACCTTAAGCGGGTTGTCGATCGAGAAAAAGAGAATTCTTCAGAAACCGGGTTTTTTAAAACCCGGTTTTTTTGTTTTCCCAGCAAATTAATCTAGCAATTCTCGATGAGATGCCCTAGGGTTTGACCCCACCCCTGCCCTATACACTGGAACACCTCTCCCCAAACCCCTCCAAGTGAAAACCGCTCTATCGGGACTTAAACGAAAATCAAAAGGAAAAGAAAGTATAATGCTTGCAGAGTAAACAGTTCACGTCGAGGTTTCTCCCGATGAAACAGACAACTCCCGCCGCCATGCCCCCTTGCTTTGATAGATGGT